>LNEA01000710.1 GCA_001464855.1 Rhizobiales bacterium Ga0077530 | reverse complement strand
ATTTCGCGGCGCTGGCCAACGGCAAGGCGACGCTCGCCGTCTACATGGGGCTTTCAACATCGGGCGCACTCGCCAGTCGCTTGGTCGCGTCGGGATGGCCGACAACGACGCCGATTCTTGCGGTGGCTCGTGCGACGCAAGTGGGCGAGCGCCGTATTGCGACGACGCTCGACGGTCTGATTGCGTCCGATGGCGCTCTGGGGCTCTCGGGTCCAACGCTTCTCATCATCGGCGAAGTGGCAAGTCTAGACGTCGCCGGCGTGGTCGAGAGACTCGATCGGCAAATCAGAAACGCAGACGAGAAAGTTCCCGTCCATGCCTAGTGTCGTCACCGCCAATCATTTGCGCTCGGGCGCCGTCGTCTATCTGGCGCGCGATGGCCGTTGGGTGGAGGCGCTCGATTGCGCCGATGCCGTCGAAACACCTTCGGAGCTGAAGGCGCTTGAGGCGCTGGCGCATGCCGCTGTCGAGCGCAACGAGGTTACGGCGGTCTACGCCTTCGATGTCCGCCTCGATGACGGGCACCCCAATCCAGTTTCTGTCCGCGAGCGCATTCGTGCGGCTCGCTCACCGTCCATCTGAGGTGCGCCATGTATCGCTACGACGACTTCGATCAGACGTTCGTCGCCGAACGCGCCCAACAGTTCCGCGGGCAAGTGGCGCGCAGACTTTCGGGGGATCTTACGGAGGAGCAATTCAAGCCGCTTCGCCTGCAGAATGGCCTCTATCTGCAGCTCCACGCCTACATGCTGCGAGTCGCTATCCCGTATGGCGTCCTGAATTCCCTTCAACTCCGCCAGCTCGCGATGATCGCGCGCAAATGGGATCGTGGATACGGCCATTTCACGACGCGTCAGAACATCCAGTTCAACTGGACCAAGCTCGATGATGCACCTGACATTCTCGACGCGCTGGCAGCGGTCGACATGCACGCGATCCAGACCAGCGGCAACTGCATCCGCAATGTCACCGCCGATCCCTACGCCGGGGTCGCCATAGACGAGATCGAGGACCCGCGCGTCTGGGCTGAAGTCCTGCGGCAGTGGTCGACGATCCATCCCGAGTTCACGTTCCTGCCGCGCAAATTCAAGATCGCGATCTCCGGTGCCGCCGAGGACCGTGCGGCGGTGCTGTTTCACGACATCGGCCTGAAGATCGTGAAGGGCGCCAAGGGCACGACGGGGTTCCGCGTTTACGTCGGCGGTGGACAGGGGCGGACGCCCTACGTCGCGCAGGAGATCGCGGCGTTTGTGCCGCGCGATGAAATCCTGTCGTATATCGAGGCGGTCATGCGCGTGTACAATCTGCATGGTCGCCGCGACAACATCTACAAGGCGCGGATCAAGATCCTAGTCAATGCACTCGGCATCGATAAGTTTCGCAGTCAGGTGGAAGCCGAATGGAGCAAGCTCGACAAGGCGGCGATCAATCTGCCAGCCGCCGAGCGGGAGCGAATTGCGGCCCACTTCATGCCAAAACCACTGAAGCCGCGCGCGCTTAAGGATCCAGAGGTCGAGGCGCTGCGGAAGTCCGATGCTGCCTTCGACCGCTGGCTCAGAACGAATGTGTTGCCACATCGCACGCCGGGCTACGCCATCGTCAACATCTCGTTCAAGGAGCCGGGCAAGGTGCCGGGCGACGCGACGGCGGAGCAGATGGAGGCTGTCGCCGACCTCGCTGAGCAGTTCGGACACGACGAGATCCGCGTCACCTACCAGCAGAATCTCGTGCTGCCTACTGTCGCGTTCGCCGATCTCGACAAGGTCTACAGCGCCCTCGTTGTGGCGAGGCTCGCGACCGCGAACACGGAACTCATCACCGACATCATCGCCTGCCCTGGGCTCGACTACTGCAACCTCGCTAACGCGCGATCCATCGGCATTGCGCAGGAAATCGCGCGGCGCTTCGCCGATCAGGAAAAATCCGAGGCGATCGGGCCGCTGCGTCTGAACATTTCGGGATGCATTAACGCGTGCGGGCATCACCACGCTGGCAACATCGGGATCCTCGGCGTCGACAAGAAAGGCACCGAGCACTATCAGATCACGCTCGGTGGCAGCCCGAAGGACGATGCCGCCATCGGCGACATCATCGGGCCAAGCTTTACAGCCGAGGATGTGCCGGGCGCCGTCGAAACCATCGTCGCGACATACCTCAGGCTGCGTCGTGACGCGGCGGAAACCTTCGTCACGGCGTACAGACGGATCGGCAAGGCTCCCTTTCGTGAGGCACTCTATGGCGCCGCAAATCCTCATCGCCGAGCCTCCACTGAAGGAGAACCGAGCAATGTCTGAGCCCGCCCCACTACTGCCGCCGCTCAAGCCGAAGCAGGTCGACGCCCGGCTCTGGCGCAACAGCGCGTTCGTCAACGATGAATGGCGCAGTGTCGCCGATGACGCGCCATTGGGGATCGGGGTCCGTATCCTCGTCTCCCTCAAGCGGTGGCGAAAGGAGCAGCTGGCGATCGCCTCGACGGGCACCGCCGTAGGCGTACGACTGGATGTCGGCCAGTCGATCGATGTCGAGACGGACGACGTGGCGCGCTTGAGCGTCATCGGGCTGCCGTTTCCGAAGTTCTCCGACGGTCGATCGTACTCGGCCGCGCGGCAGTTGCGCGACGCCGGCTATCGCGGCGAGATCCGTGCGACGGGTGACGTCCTGATCGACCAGCTGCCGTTGATGATCCGTGCTGGTTTCGACGCCTTTGAGATCACGAACGCCGCGACGATATCCGCGCTCGAACGCGGCGAACTTCCTGCCATCCCGCACGTCTATCAGGCTGCGGCAGCGCAGGGGGCGTACAGCCGCTTTTTCCGGATGCGCGGCGCGGCGCTGGGAGTACTGAGCCGGGCCGATTGGCCGGGATGAATCGAGCCCGTGGAGCACAAGCGGATCGAAGGTGCTTCCAGGTCGCGACATGCGCCTCGGTGCAGAGACCGTCGAGCATACGGGCAAGCGCGCCCACAAGTTCGCGCAGGTAACGCTGCCGTTCGGCCTGTCATTGGCGCTAGCCATCGCGATAATGGGCAACAACGGGCAAGCCTAACATTCAGGGTTGCCCATTAATTACTGAATGAACTGCCATTCATATTGAAATCAAAATCTTTTAAGCGCGACGGAAACCTTAGGTCTGCCTCGTTCGTCCTCACTACGCGTCACTAAATCCCAACCGGCACCTGTGATGGTGCCCCACAGGAGGACGACATGAAACGCACCCTTATTGCTGCGTTGGCTGGTGGGTTTGTCGCTCTAGCGGCGGCTGCACTTCCGGCTTCAGCAGCACCCCTTCCGGCTCCGCCGGTCGCCAAAAGCGAAGCCAGCCAGGTCGAGACAGTGAGACATCGCCGCTGGCATCGTCACCGTCACTACGGCCATCGTCACTACCGACATCGCCACTACGGACATAGGCACTGGCGCCACCGCCGCGCTTATGGTGGCCTGTACTGGGGGCCGCAGATTTATATCGGCCCGCGCTGGCACCGCCACCGTCACTGGCACCACCGTCGGCATTGGTAGACCGTAGTCCCCAAGACAAGTGCGCGTGGCCTCGCCGGCCACGCGTTTCTTTTTGCCCTTCAGCCTTCACAAATGAGAGAGAGCCTGCGTCGCAGCGGCGCCAACTTTGACGAAGACGCTGAGGTGCCCACTCACCCTGCTTAGGATTCCACGCGTCGGACGGGCGCGCCTTCGGGGGAAGCGCGTCCGGCCAATTTGCAGACCTGCCGCGGCCGACCGGCCTCACCGGCGCTGCATCTCTCTGAGCTTGCCGACGATACCGCTTGGAAAGAAGTAGACGCTCAGGATGAACAACACGCCCAGCCACAGCAGCCAGCGGTCGGGGTGCAAAAGATGAGGGATGAGCGGCAGCCCCGCCGTCGCCTCGCTGGCGATGCTCATCAGCTTCTGCAAATAGTTTTGCGCGAGGATGAAAAGCGTCGCACCGACTACGGCACCATAGAGCGTGCCCATGCCGCCGATCACGACCATCAGCAGGATGTCGAGCATGATCGCGAACGACAAAGTCGTGTCCGGCCCAGTGTAGCGCACCCAAATCGCGCTCATGGCACCGGCCAAAACGGCCATGCCGGCTGCGAGACAGTTGGCCACTGTGCGGTGGTAGACGACATTGTAGCCGAGCGACTCGGCACGGAAGTCGTTCTCGCGAATGGCCTGGAGCACGCGGCCGAACGGCGAGTTGACGATTCTGAAGGCCGCCAGCAGCAACAGCAATGCCGAGACGTACACGACATAGTAGCTGAGCACGCGCCCGTTGACACTCACGCCGAGCGCCGGGATGTCGAACAACACCGTGCCGGGCCGCAGCAGAGGCGGCACGCGAAACGAGCGCCCGTCCTCGCCGCCCGTATACTCGGAGAGTTGGCCCGCGAGGATTGCGAACGCGGAGGCCACAGCGAGGGTGATCATGGCGTAGAAGATCGCCCGCACTCGGAGCGACAGCAACCCGATTACGAACGCCAGCACCGTGCCGACGATCAGCGCGATTGCGAGACCGAGCCCCGCCGATATCCACGTTGGCCCCCACCCGTAAAGCGCGAGCCCGACGCCATAGCCGCCGATGCCGAAGAACATGGTGTGGGCAAACGAGACGATCCCGGTGTAGCCGATCAACAGGTCGTAGCTCGCTACGAGCACAATGAAGATGCAGATCTTCGCCGCCGTATTGATCGGCTGAGATCCGCTGAAGATTAATGGCGTGAAGGCGAGCGTGAGAAGGATCGCAGTGATCAGGTAGCCCAAGATGCGGCTCTTCGGCATATCACCGGACACTGCCGACTGTACTATCACGCTATCGCCTCGCGACGGGATAGAGGCCTTGCGGCCGCCACATGAGGATCGCCACCATGAGCAGGATGTTTGAGGCGACAGCGATCTTCGGCGCCAGATAGCCGGTGTAGTTGGCCATAAGCGCGACGAGGATCGCACCAAGAAAGCATCCCCCGACCGAGCCCAACCCGCCGATGATGATCACGATGAACACCATCACCATGACATCGCCACCGATCGCGGCCGTCAGCGTCTCGCGGTAGAGCGCCCACATCGTGCCACCGAGGCCGGCAAGTGCGGAGCCCGCGACGAACACGCCAACGAAGAGCTGGCGTATACGATAGCCGAGCGCCTCGACCATCTCGCGATTCTCGACGCCGGCGCGTATGAGCAGGCCAACCTTCGTGCGATTCAACACGAGTTGCATGACGGTGAAGACCGTCAGCCCAACCGCTACCGCAAGAAGGCGAAACTTCTCGAGTGCGAAGTCGCCGATGGTTATGGCCCCCCGCAGACCATTCGGCAGCGGCATCGGTTTCTGATCGCCGCCCCAGGCGACGTGAATGAGCTGCTCGGCGACGATTAGGCCGCCCATGGTGATCAGGATCTGCTTCAGATGCTGGCCATAGACGGGCCGCACGATCACCCGCTCGAAGCACCAGCCGAGCAGGCCGGTGCCCACCATGGCGGCTGTGACGGCAAGGAGCAGTGCGGCAAGATTGAGCGTCAGCGCATCCGACTGGATCCAGCCGCTGAGCGGCACCAGCACCGTCATCGCAATGTAGGCGCCGATCGCAATGAAGGCGCCGTGGCCAAAGTTGAGCACGTCCATCAGGCCAAAGATCAGCGTCAGGCCGCTCGCGATGACGAATATCATCATGCCCATGGCCAGCGCCGCCACGGTGAGCGTCACCCAGGTCGTCGGGCTTCCGACGAGCGGCAAGGCCACCAGCACCATGATCGGCGCGATGAGCACCGGCAGCAGATCTCTCGGTGCTTTCGAGAGGTCCGCAGCGGCGAGGATCGATGTCGTCGTCACGATGGGCCTTCCTACTGATGCGCGGCGAGCGAAAGGCCGAGCAGGCGCGCTTGCAATTCGCTGTCGGCGGCAAGCGCCTGCATGGTGCTGCGATGGACGATGCGGCCATCGTCCATGACTGCCACGGTGTCCCCGAGGCTCGCAGCAAAGCGGAAGTTCTGCTCGACGAGCAGGATCGTCGTCCGTTCGCGCTTCAGCTCGTTGAAAGCCGTGATCATGCCCTCGATGATGGCGGGAGCGATGCCCTTAGTCGGCTCGTCGACGAGAAGGAGCGCCTTGGGCTCGACGATCGCGCGCGCGATCGACAGCATTTGCTTCTGCCCGCCGCTGAGAAGTCCCGCTGGCAACTGCCAAAAGCGTTTCAGCGCTGGAAACAGGCCGAAAATCCAGTCGAGGCGCGCCGCGTCGGGGGCCCCCAGACGCGCGGCGAGGCGCATGTTCTCGGCGACGGTCAGGTCCGCAAACACGCCCATGCTCTCGGGCACGTAGCCGATGCCGGCGCGGGCAATATCCGGGGTCGCACGGCCTCCGATGGCCTGCCCGTCGAATGTGATCGTTCCCTGGCTCGGCGGCCACAGGCCCATGATCGTGCGCAGCGTCGTCGTTTTACCGGCACCGTTGCGGCCGAGCAGGACCGTCAATGCGCCGCGCGGTACGACGAGATCCACACCTTGCAGGATGTGGTACTGGCCGATGTGCGTGTGCACGCCTTGGAGGTTGAGGATCGGCTCGCTCACGACGTCGCCTCCCCTTTGACGTCGGCCGCGGGTGTCGCGCCCAGATACGCCTCCTGGACGATTGGAGAAGCGATGACCGTCTCGGGATCGCCGTCGGCGACGAGCTGGCCGTTGTGCAGAACCACAATACGATCGGCCAGCGAGCGCACGACGTCCATCTTGTGCTCGACGAGGAGAATGGTCTTGTCTCCTGCAGCCTTAAGCCGCTTGATCAGATCGAGCACGATTGGCACCTCGTCGACAGACATGCCCGCGGTCGGCTCATCGAACATATAGACGTGCGGCTCGAGCGCCATCATCAGCGCGACCTCAAGCTTGCGCTTGTCGCCGTGCGGAAGGGCTGCAGCGGCCGTATCACGCTTGTCCTGAAGGTTCACCTCCTCGAGAAAGAGATCGGCACGATCGATCCATTCGGTGTGATGATCCCAGCGGCTCCAGAGGCTCGCAGCCGAGCGCGCCTTCGCCTGCACAGCGAGACGGACATTCTCGGCAACACTCAGATTGGGGAAGAGATTGGTGATCTGAAAGGCACGGCCGATGCCGCGCCGCGCCCGCTCGGCCACGCTCAGACCTGTTACCTCTTCGCCATCGAGGCGCACGCTGCCGGAGGTCGCGGGAAGTTGCCCCGACATGAGATTGAAGTAAGTGGTCTTACCGGCGCCGTTGGGCCCGACAATTGCGGTGAGGCTGCCGGCATGAAAGGCGCAGCTCACATCATTGACCGCGGCGTGACCGCCAAAGCGGATGGTCAGGCCTTGCGTCTGGAGGACAGGTCGAGACATGAAGCCTCATGAACGCCAAGGCCGGCTTGCGCGTTTGTGCGCCCGCCGGGCCTCGCGCGGCAGTCGGTCATTTCGGCACGGTGATCGGCAACGGCATCTTGCTCGCCGGGACCGTTGAAACCAGCTCTAAGACGTCGTTGTCTTTAGCGTCCTTCTTGATGCGGAAATGAAACATGTCTTGCATCGCCTGGTGATCCTCCTTGCGGAAGGTCATCGTGCCCTTCGGCGTCTCAAAGCTCATGCCTTCCATCGCCGCAATCAGCTTTTCGGTATCGGTCGAGCCGGCCTTCGTGAGCGCCGTGACGATCGCCGCCGCAGCCGAGAAGCCACCGGCGACGAAGAAATCCGGCGGCGCGTTGTGGCGCTTCGTGTATTCAGCCTTGAGCCAGTCGTTCAGCGGGTTCTTCGGGAAGTCATAGTAGTAGTAGATGCCGCCCTCGGTACCGGCGAACTGCTTCCAGGCATTCATTACCGGGAGAATGTTCCCACCCGGCGCGAGCGCGATATTGAAGCGTTCGGGCTTCATGTCGGCGAATTTCGCGAGCGGATGCGGGCCCGCCCAGATGAAGCCGATAATTCGCTTGCCAGGCTGCTCCTTGAGCGCATTGAAAAGGCGCTCGGCAAACGGCGCGAAGTCCGCCGTGTTGCCCGCCGCGTATTCCTCGGCAACGATTTTGACCCGCGGACGCAAGGAAGAGAGCGCCTCCTTGTATGCTTTCACGCCATCACGACCGAAGGCGGTGTCGAGGCCGAGCATGCCGATGACGACATCCTCGTTCTCTGGGACGGTCGCCGCCGCCGCGAGCGCATCCTGATAGGACGAGCGGCCCGTGCGGAAGATGTAGCGATTCCACTTGGCACCGGTGATCGAGTCGGCGACAGCCGGCTCGACGATCAGCACTTTCTTGTGCTCTTCCGCCACCGGCAGCATGGCGAGTGCGATCGGCGAACCCGTCGTGCCAACGGCGATGTCCGCCTTGTCGTCCGCGTAGCATTCCTCGAGCAGAGATTTACCGCGATCGGGCTTGAGCTGATCGTCCTTAAGGATGACCTGGAGCTTGTCGGCGCCGACCTGCATCGTGCCCTTGGTGAGATACTCGAGACCCATCATGAAGCCGGCTTCGGTCTGCTTGGCATAGGCCTCGAGCGCGCCCGTCCTGCCAGAGATCAGGCAGATTTTGATATCCTTGGCCGCGGCCGATGATGCCGTAAGCACGACTGATGACAGCGCCAACAAAGCCGCCAAGCCACTCCCGATCCGACATGGATTGGACGTCCTCAGCATGGCTTTTCTCCCTTACACGCGCCTAAACATGACACTTGAGTCAGGTTTCATGTTAGGCTAGCGATCATGAGATAAGCCGTCAAGACGCGTCGACACCTCCACCTGCCGAAAAACCGCCAAGTCATTTATGTCAGAGCCGAATTCATTGCCGACGCTGCCTGCGCCAAAGACCAAGCGGGGCTTGCGCACGCGCGAGCGCATCCTCGATGCGGCGGAGATGGAGATCGGCGGGCGCGGCTTTGCGGAGGCGTCAATCAGCACCATCACGGCGCAGGCGAAGGTGGGGCAAGGCACGTTCTACCTCTACTTCCGCACGAAGGAGGACGTGATGCGCGAACTCGTCCTGCGCATGGGACGGCGGCTGCGGCGCCATCTTACGCTCTCGATCGCTGATGCGGCCGACCGGCTCGAAGCGGAACGCCGTGGCATCCGCGCCTTCCTCGAATTCGTGCGCGCAAACCCGAATCTCTATCGCGTCGTCGCCGAGGCGCAGTTCGTCGATCCCGATGTCTATCGCAGATATTATGAGGACTTCGCGAAGAGCTATTGCAGCGCGCTGCGTGTGGCCGGCCGGCGCGGTGAAATCTCCAAGGGCGACGCAGAAGTGCGGGCGTGGGCACTGATGGGGCTCAGCGACATGATCGGAATGCGCTATGCGCTTTGGGACGGCAAGGCTAAACTCGATCAGGTATCCGATGCCGCGTTCGCACTCATCGCCAAGGGCCTGGAACCGCGCCGTCGGGAGTGAAGCGCGCCATCCCCGAGCGGAGATACCGGCGGAGACATTATGCGCACGATCCCCGATTTCGCGCGCCAACGCGCGTACCTGACGCCAGATGCCACCGCCTTCCGCGATGTCGCGACCGGTCGCGTTTGGACGTTTGCCGAGGTCGATCGACTGGCCGAACGGCTTGCTGTGGTGCTCGAAGGGCGCGGCCTGGCCGCGGACGATCGCGTGGCCGCCCTCTGCCACAACACACCGATCTTCTTCGCGCTGCTGTTTGCGTGCGCGAAGGCCGGATTCATTCTCGTTCCGCTGAACTGGCGGCAAACCGCGTGCGAGCTGGCGCCGATCCTGGCCGATTGCAGCGCCAGCCTGATGCTGCACGACAGCGCGACGTCATCGATCGCCGAAGCGCTCGCCTGCGAAGCCGCCATCGAGTGCCTCACATTCGATCAGTGCGAACGATTGGCTCAAACCGTCCAGCCGCGGCAGGAGCGCCCCACCAACTGGCCCACGGAGCGTGTCTGGTACCTCCTCTACACGTCCGGCACGACCGGCAGGCCGAAGGCCGTGATCCAGACGCCAGGCATGGCGCTTGCCAACTACACCAACGTGCAGCAGGCAACTGGCCTTGGACCTCAAGACACAACGGTGAACTACCTGCCGCTCTTTCACACGGCTGGAATCAACCTCCACGCCCTCCCCATGTTCATCGCCGGCGGGACAAGCCATGTGCTCGAGAAATTTGAGGTCGAGCCTGTCATTCAGCAACTAGAGAGCAGAGCCATCAGCATCTTCTTCGGCGTGCCTGCGATCTATCAGGCGATCGGCCTACATTCCCGCTTTGGCGCGCTCGATCTCAGTAGCGTCCGCCACTGGGGTTCTGGCGGCGCGGCACTGCCCGTCTCTCTCATTCGCGCCTTTCTCCTTAAAGGTGCCGTCATCTGCAACGGCATGGGTATGACCGAGACCGGTCCTTGCGCCTTTCTTATGGACCCTGCCCACGCTACTGCGAAGATTGGGTCGATCGGCAAGCCCCAAGTCATGACCGAGGTGCGGTTGGTCGACGCGAGTGGTCGCATCGTCACCGACGAGGCACCGGGAGAGATTCAGTTTCGCGGCCCCAACATCACGCCGGGATACTTCAACAATCCCGAAGCGACCGCTGCAGCGTTTGAGGGCGACTGGCTTAGATCCGGTGATGTCGGCCGACGCGACGCGGACGGCTACTACACCATCGTCGACCGCATCAAAGACATGTACATCTCCGGCGGCGAGAACGTCTATCCCGCCGAGGTCGAAGGCGCTCTTCTGGCGCATCCGGCCATTCTCGAGGCGGCCGTCATCGGCGTCGCCGATGCGCGATGGGGCGAGGTCGGCCATGCGCACATTCTGCTGCGCCCCGAACATCGGCTCGATGAGTTAGAACTGCGCGCGTGGTCGCGCACGCGCCTTGCTGCCTACAAGGTGCCGCAGCACATTACCTTCGTCCTGGAATTCCCGCGCACCGCCGCCGGCAAGATCCAGAAGCACGTGCTCAGGTCCAGATCTCACACATAGGTCGATGCTTGCAGCTCCGTCGCAGGCCGCGCCCCAAGTTGAAGGGGTGGGGACCGTGGGAGATCTCGCCGAGCACCGATCACACTGATGCCTGGCATGCCTCCACGGCACGCCACGAACCACACCCGAATTACACGGCAAGCCCGGCCAGCATTCCTTCGTAAACGGCTTCCTCGGCCGAGCGTGGAGCGAGGCAGTCGCCGGCAAGATGCAGCGCCACGCCGAATGACGTCAGCGTGTCCTCAAGCGAAGTGTCTGGCTCGTGCCCGAGCGCCAGCACGACTGTTTCGACCTCCGTCTCAACCATCGGCTCGCCGGTAACGATGTGGGTCATATAAGCCGTATCCGGATCGACGCCGAAGAGGCGCGCATAAGGAATGATTTCGACGCCGAGCTTGTGCAATTTACCGACCATGTGGTCGCGCAGATAGGGCTGCAGGTTCTGCCCTGCATTGGTGCCCGTCACCGCGAGACGCACGTGCCGACCTTCGCGCGCGAGCTTCTCAGCTAATCCCATGCCAATCCAGTCGCAGCGCCAATCTGCGACGAGGACGCGGCCGCCCGGATTGGCGCGGCCTTCGAGCACCGCCCAGGCATCAATGACGTGCGCATCCTCAGCGCCCTCGATTGCAGGGCGATAACTATAGGCGCCAGTCGCGACGATGACGGCGTCGGGCTTCTCGAGCAGCACCAGTTCCGCCGAGACCGCCGCATTGAGCCTCACGTCGACCCCGGCACGCTCCATCTCATGGTGCAGATTCGTGACGAGGCCGCCGAACTCGGCGCGCTCGGGCAGCAGTTGCGCCAGCAGGACCTGACCGCCGAGGTGCGACTTTGCCTCGAACAACGTCACACGATGACCGCGTTCCGCCGCGGTGACTGCGGCCTTCATCCCCGCCGGCCCACCACCAGCGACGAGTACCCGTTTCGACGCCTCGGCCTTGCATGTCCGGCCATAGCGCACTTCTCGGCCCGCCACCGGATTCTGGATGCATGAGATGCTGTAGCCCATATGATAGTGGCCGATGCAGGCTTGATTGCAGCCGATGCACGCGCGGATATCGTCGACGCGCCCTTCGCGCGCCTTGTTCGCCATCTCGGCATCCGAGATCATCGCCCGCGTCATTCCGCACATGTCGGCTTGGCCGGCAGCGAGCACGGCCTCGGCGATCTGAGGCTGGTTGATGCGACCCGCGACGAGCACCGGCAGCCCGACAGCGGCCCGCAGCGTGCCGGCCTTCGGCGCCACGTACGCATGGGCCATTTCCATTGGCGGGACGACATGGACCGATCCGCCGAGCCCTTGCATAGATCCAAGGGTCACGTTGACGTAGTCGATGGCGCCCAAATCCTTCAGCGCCCGGCTGATGGCAATGACCTCGTCCTTATCGAGGCCGCCGTGCTCGATCTCCTCGGCGGAGATGCGGATGCCGAGAACAGGTCCATCTCCGAGATTCTTTCTGGCGACCGCAAGAAGGTCGGTGAGAAATCGGAGCCGGTTTTCGAAACTTCCGCCGTAGGCATCCGTCCGCAGGTTGTGCCGGGGATTGAGGAAATCCGAGATCAGCAGCCCGTGGCTCGCGAGCAGCTCGATACCGTCGAAGCCCGCCTCGCCGAAGCGGCGAGCGGCCTTGCCCGCCTCGGCAATGAGTTCCTCGATCAGAGCAAGGGGCATGGCGCGCGGCATGGTGTGGAAGCGCTGGTCGGGCACGACGGAGGGCGCGTAGGCAACGCCCCTCAGGCCACCCGCGATGCGCTTTGTCACTCGCCCCGAGTGCGAAAGCTGGCCGAAGATGCGAGCGCCATGCCGGTGCACGCGGTCGACGAGGAGCTTTAGGCCCGCAATGCAATCGTCCGAGGCGACGATCAGCTCGGGACTGTCGGTGAAGCCCGTCGGATGGAAGCGGGCGGCCTCGACGACGATGAGGCCGGCGCCACCTTTTGCGCGCGCCTCATGATAGGCAATGAAGTCGTCGCCGGGCAATCCGCCCTTAGCGGCGAGATAGGTCTGGTGCCCCGTCGAAAGGATGCGGTTGCGGATCTCCAAATTCCGTAGCCGAATAGGGGAAAAAAGGCGGGGAAAGGCGGGCATGGGCATTCCTCGAGCCGTCTGGGCATGCGCGGGTGGCGGCACTGTAGGTAGCGGCCTCGGCTCCGGCGAGGCTTTTGTTCGAACGTTCGGCCCCCTACCTCGTGGCCGTGACCGGCCGACGTGCAGCTTGACGACCAACAGTTTCTGACGCGAAATGCTTCTCTCTAAGGCAGCCGGCTCGATTGCGAGTGGCACTCAACGGGGATGGCGTAATGATCAGGATCAGTCGCGGAGGCGTTTCACTTGCGCTCGCCACCTTGCTCTTGGCGACCCCGGCGCTCGCGCAGGAGAAGAAGATCCTGACGATCTCATCGTGGGGCGGCGCGTTCCAGAAGGCGCAGAAGGAGGCTTGGTTCGGGATCGTCGAGAAAGAGCTCAACGTCACCATCAAGGAGGACAACACCTCCGGCATTGCGGATGTGCGCACGCAGGTCGCGTCGGGCAGGCCGACATGGGATCTGACGACTCAGGGCGCCTATAGTTGCAAGCTGCTCGAGAAGGAAGGCCGCCTGGAGACGTTCGACGCCGATACGATGAAAGCCCTCGCCGACATCCCGACATCGCTCGGCCGCTCGGAACATTGCGCACCCCAGATCGTGTATTCCGTTGCCATCGGCTGGCGCGACAAGGCGTTCCCGGGCAAGGAGCCACCGGGCTGGGCCGCCTTCTGGGACGTGAAGAGCTTCCCGGGCCAGCGCTCCGTGCGCAAGCACCCGATCTATGCGCTCGAGATGGCGCTGATTGCCGACGGCGTGGCGATGGACAAGCTCTATCCGATCGATGTCGATCGCGCGTTCAAGAAGCTCGAGGAACTGAAGCCGCATGTGCTCGTGTGGTGGGGGTCAGGCGCCCAGTCGGCCCAGGTCATCAAGGACGGCGAAGTTGATATGGTTGCGGCCTGGAACGGTCGCATACAGGCACTGGAAACCGAACCCGAGGGCAAGGGCGGCAAGATCAAGACCACCTTCAATCAACAGATCCTCGTCTCCGACCACTGGATGATCCCGAAGGGTGCCGTCAACAAGGACCTCGCGATGAAGGCAATCGCCATCATGTCGCGGCCGGAGGTGAATGCGCGCATCTCGAACTACATCAACTATGCGCCGTCGAACTCAAAGGGCTACGACACGGGCGTCATCCCCAAAGAGAAGTTGGCGGGCCTGCCCAATTCGCCCCAGAATGTGGGGAAGGGTTTCATTCAGGACAATGACTGGTGGGTGGCGAACGCCGACGCGATGGTGAAGCGGTTCGACGCCTTCCTCCAGAAATAGCCGGGAAATTGTTCCGCGACGGTGGCGGCAGCTGCTGGAACTTAAGGGTCGCTCCGTCGTCGAGCGTGCAATCCGCACTTGGAGAATGAACGGGTGAGCGCAAGGCAGGGACCGGGAGCCGCGACGGCTTCACTGCCGATATCCGTCCGTGCCATCACCAAGGGTTACGGTGCGTTCACAGCGCTCGATGCCGTGGATCTCGACATCGCCAGCGGCGAATTCATCACGGTGCTCGGACCATCGGGCTCCGGCAAGACGACGCTGCTGATGGTGCTCGCCGGCTTCATCCGACCCGACAGCGGAACGTTAATGTTCGGCGACCGCGACGTGTCGCTCGTGCCGCCACACAAGCGCAACGTCGGAATGGTGTTCCAGAACTACGCGCTGTTTCCGCACATGTCGGTTGCGGGCAATGTGGCCTATCCGCTGAAGCTCCGCGCAGTTCCCAAGGGTGACATTGCGCAGCGTGTACAAGAAGCGCTCGATCTCGTTCAACTCAGCGCGTTGGGCGAGCGCAGGATCGACCAGCTCTCGGGCGGCCAGCGCCAACGCGTAGCGCTCGCGCGTGCCATCGTATTCGAGCCCCGCATCCTGCTGATGGACGAGCCGCTATCGGCGCTCGACAAGAAGCTCCGGGAAGAGATGCAGATCGAGGTGCGCCATCTCCACCAGCGGCTCGGAATGACAACGGTTTATGTCACCCACGACCAGCGCGAGGCGCTGACCATGTCGGACCGCATCGCGGTGATCGACGGCGGACGGTTCCGCCAGATCGGCACGCCACACGATATCTACGAACGCCCGGAGAGCCGTTTCATCGCCGAGTTCATCGGCGAGTCGCAGTTCCTGCCGGTCGACGTCCGCAATGGGGCGGCTTGGCACGCTTCGCGCCAGATCGTGCTCGAACGGCTCCTCACCTCGGTCCATGGCCCGCATCTACTGGTGGTTCGTCCGGAGAAGCTATCGATTTTGCGATCTGCCGATGCCGGCTGTGGCCTCAATATCTTCGAAGGAACCGTGAAAGAGGTCGTCTACCAGGGCGAGAGCTCACTCGTCTACGTGACGCTTGTGGGTGGCGGTGATCTCGGCGTGCGCCGGCCAGCACGCAGCGCCGATGGAACGCCGCTCGATCCGGGTGCGCCCATCCGGCTGGGTCTGGCGCCGGCCGACGCGGTGATCGT
>LNEA01000709.1 GCA_001464855.1 Rhizobiales bacterium Ga0077530 | reverse complement strand
CATGACCAAACCCATTCTCGTTGTCGGCGGCGGACCGGCGGGGCTCGCAGCCGCGCACGCGCTCTCAACGGTCGGACGCGCGTCGGTGCTCGTGGAGAAGGCCGCCATCCTCGGCGGTGCGCCGATCCAGTCGGGCTACGCCAAGCTCGTGCCGTCGGGATTGTGGGCGAAGGATGCAATTGGCGGCATGGTCTCACGCGTCGCGAGCGACGCCGCCGTGACGCGCAAGCTTGGCACGACGGTGACGCGCTTCTCGGGTGAGCCAGGCGGCTTCGTCGCGGAACTCTCGGATGGCAGCCGGCATGAAGTCGGCGCGGCCGTGCTCGCCACGGGCTTCACGCACTTCGACAGCGTAAATAAACCGGAGTGGGGCTTCGGTATGTTCCCCGATGTCGTGACAACCACGCAGGTCGAGCAGATGATTTCGTCGGGCCAGGGCGTCAAATGCCCGTCCGATGGGCGCAAGCCGAAGCGCGTTGCGATCCTGCTTTGCGTCGGTTCGCGCGACCGACAGATCGGCCGCGAATGGTGCTCGAAAATCTGCTGCACGGTGTCGGCCAACATCGCAATGGAGATCCGCGAGGAACTCCCGGATTGCCACGTCTACATCTACTACATGGATATCCGCACCTACGGCCACTACGAGAGCGACTACTACTGGCGCAGCCAGGAGGAGTTCAAGGTCAAGTACATCAAGGCGCGGATCGCCGAGGTGACGGGCGACGGGAAGCAATTGATCGTCAAAGGTGAGGACACGCTCGTGAAGCGGCCGATCACGATCCCCTTCGACATGGTCGTGCACGCGATCGGCATGGACCCGAACGTCGACAATATGACGATTTCCGCCGTGTTCGACGTCGAACTGCACAAGCACGGCTATATCGCGCGAAAGGACACCTATGGCGTCATGGGTGCGACGTCGCGGCCGGGCGTGTTCGTCGCGGGCGCAGCGATCGGTCCGGAGACGATCGACGATTCCATCGCGCAGGCCAATGCAGCGGCGCTCTCTGCACTCGCGGCAGCGCAGGGACGCATCCTTCAGGCGGCGGAATGAGGTCTTGGTGATGGCCGCCGCAAGCAATCGATATTTCAGCCCGGCAGATGCGCCGGCAGCGGTTCGCCCGGTGCTGCATCTGTCGGGCGCTAAGCTGCGCCTCGCGCTCGAAGCGCTGATCCG
>LNEA01000708.1 GCA_001464855.1 Rhizobiales bacterium Ga0077530 | reverse complement strand
CTCAGCACATTAAAACTTCTGAGTCCGATGCGCGGGTCGACCTCGACGTGCGTGCGCATGAACTGCGTGCCGGCCAGGACCGCCTTCTCGAGAGTGCGCCGGGCGCGAGTGTCGATGTCCGCTTCGGTGAAGGCGGCTTTGGCGCGCGCCGTCTCGCCAATCGCTTCCTGCAGCGTTCCCTCGACGATGTTGCAGCGATCGATGATGCAGGACTTGTCGAGATGGATGTGGGTTTCGACGAGGCCCGGCAAGACGGCGTGACCAGTGATGTCTTCGACGGCTGAGTCGCCAGCGGCGAGATTGGGCGCAATCGCAGCGATGCGGCCATCGCGGATGGCGATGTCGACGGGTGTGCTCTCGTGATCAAGGCGTCCGCCACGCAGGATGAGATCGAAAGCCGCCGAAGTAGGCGGCCTCCAATGCCGGGTCCTCACGCAGCACCGCGGCAAGATCGGATCGTACGACAGCCCCCGATTCGAGGACATAGCCGCGATCTGCGGCGGCCAGCGCTTGCGTCGCCATCTGATCCACCAGCAATAGCGTCACGCCGCGGTTGCGCAGCTCGGCGATGACGGCGAAGAGTTCATCGATAATGGCGGGGGCGAGCCCGAGTGACGGCTCGTCGAGAAGCAGGATGCGCGGGTGCGCCATCAGCCCCCGTGCGATCGCCAGCATCTGCTGCTCGCCACCGGAGAGGAGGCCGGCACGCGACGACGCCCGCTCGCGCAGGCGCGGAAACCGTTGAAACATCGCTTCGATGTCCGCATCGAGCGTGGCGCCGTCGCGCGTGTAGGCCCCGAGCTCGAGATTGTCGCGGACGCTGAGCTCCGGGAACACCTGTCGACCTTCGGGCACGAGGGCGAGGCCGCGCGCGGCAATGCGGTGCGCTTCGAGTTGCTCGATCTGCGCGCCGTCGAGCCGAATGGTCCCGGAGACCGGTCCGGCACCGTTGGCGCCGAGCAGCGCCACGAGTTCGCCCTGCCGCACTTCCAATCCGACGCGCTGAAGCACGGGGACGCGGCCGTAGCCTGCTTCCAGCCCCACGGTGTCGAGTTCGAGCGGCGGCGTGGCAGCGAGCGGCGTGGCGCGCGTGCGCACCGTCGTGCTGCCGCTGCCGAGATAGGCTTCCTTGACGCGTGCGTCGGCGCTGACGATGGCGGGTGCGCCAGCAGCGATCGGGCGTCCCGCGTCGAGCACGACGACGTGGTCGGATGTGCCCATAACGAGCGCCATGTCATGCTCGACGAGGAGCACGGCGACGCCTGCGTCCGCGATCCGTCGCAGGACGGCGCCGAGCGCGACTTTATCCGCGCGCATGAGCCCGGCAGCGGGCTCATCGAGCAGCAGCACCTTGGGCCTCGTCGCCAGCGCGCGGGCGATCTCGACGAGGCGGCGGTCGACGTGCGGCAAATCCTGTGCCGGCGTGTCGAGGACGCCCTGGTAGCCGACGACGTTGAGGAGGCCCTCTGCCGTCGCGCGTTCGGCGTCCGACACCGGACCGCTGAAGGGATGGCCGATGTTGCCGCCGCGGGCGCCGGACAGCACGTTGTCGACCACGCTCAGCGAGCCGAACAGCTGGGTCGTCTGGTAGGTGCGGGCGATGCCGGCGCGTGCGACCCGCCATGCCGGCGCGCCCGCGAGATCGGTGCCGCCGAGATCGACGCGCCCCGCGTCGGGGCGATAGAAGCCGCCGATCATGTTGAGGACGGTGGTCTTGCCGGCGCCGTTGGGGCCGATCAGCGCGGTGACCTTGCCGGGGACCGCGGTAAAGGCGACGTCGGTCGCTGCTTTGACGCCGCCGAATGCGATCGTGAGCCCGTTGACGACGAGCGGCGGGCGGTCGCCGCCGCCGCCGAGGAATGTCGCGAGGTCGAACGGTCCGCTGATCGCTGGGCGTATGCCTTCCGGCGCCAGCCACAGCACGACGAGCAGCAGCACGCCGAAGATCAACAGGCGGTATTCCGCAAGCGACGAAATCGACTCCGGGAGCAGGACGATGACGAGGGCGCCGATCACGGGGCCGAGCGTGTAGCCGGCGCCACCGACGATAACGGCGAGCAGGAACAGGATCGATTGCGAGAACGGGAACGAACTCGGCGCGACGAAGGCCATCAGCGAGGCGAACGCGCCACCAGCGGCGCCGGTGACGGCCGCGGAAAGCGCAAACGCGATCGTCTTGACGACGACGGGATTGCAGCCGATCGCCTGGGCGGCGGTCTCGCTGTCGCGTACGGCGATCATCGCCTTGCCGAGCGGGCTCAGCGCGAGGCGGTGAAAGAACGCCAGCGCGGCGCCGGCCATCACGACCGCGAGCGCCGCAAGGCCGCGCTCGCCATCAAGGCCGAACCCGAAGCCCGGCTGCGCAATGTTCATGAGGCCGTTCTGGCCGCCCGTCATCGTGCGCCACTCGATGAGCAGGTGCTCGACGATGAACGCGAACGCGATGGTCATCATCGCAAGGTACGGACCGGACACGCGAAGCGCTGGTATCGCAAGCAGTGCCCCGATCGCGCCCGCGACGAGAGCCGCCGTCGGCAACGCCAGCCAGAAGCTGATGTCGCTCGTGGTCATGACGCCGACGACGTAGGCGCCGATCGCGTAAAATCCGACGTGGCCGATGGAGATCTGCCCTGCGAGCCCGACGAGGATGTTGAGGCCAGCGCCGACGACTGTCGCCAGCGCTACCAGTGCCAGCAGGAACGGCGTGTAACCGTCACCGTTGATCGCGAGGGCGAGACCGGCAACGGTGAGCGCAAAGATGGCACCCGGCACGGCGAACGCGTCACGCCTCATCGGGTCAAACCTTCTTGATCGCAGCACGGCCGAGCAGGCCTTGCGGCATCAATGCCAGCGCACCGATCACGGCGGTGAACATGACGATCTGAGTGTAACTCGATCCAAACAGCGCTGTGATCAACGCTTCGCTGACGCCATAGAGCAATCCGGCCATCATCACGCCGGGCGCGGAGCCAATGCCGCCGAGGATGGCGACCGCGAATGCTTTGAGACCGAATAGTGTGCCCATGTCGGAATGGACGCTGAAGAGCGGCGCTATGAGCAGGCCGGCGAGGCCAGCGAGTGCGGTTGAGACAGCGAACGAGGCAGCGATGGCGGCTTTCACGTCGATGCCCATCAGGCGCGCGGCGTCAGGGTTTTGCACGACGGCGAGCAGCGATTTTCCGATGCGGGTGCGTCGCAGGAACAAGGCGAGTGTGGTCGCGACGCCGAGGCCGACGAGCGGAATGATGAGCTGGAGCGGATAGACGCCGGCACCGAAGATCTGGATGGGCGACGTCGACAGCATCGGCGGGAAACTGCGCGGCTCCTTGCCGAAGGTGAACAGCACCGCGTTGTCGAGCACGATGCCGCCGGCGACGGTCGCCATCAGCCAGGCGTTGGAGCCGCGGGACGCAAACGGACGAACGAGCAGGCGCTCGATAAGGAGGCCGAACGCGGCGCATACGAGAAGGGACGCCGCGAGCGCAAGCGGGAGGGGCAGGCCGACCCTCGTTGCAAAGGTGTAGCCGAGGACGGCGCCGAGCATGACGGCGCTGCCCTGCGAGAAGTTCACTGTGCTCGACACCACGTAGGTGACATGGAAGCCGAGCGCGATGAGACCGTACATGCTGCCGAGGCAGATCCCGGAGATCAGCGCGGACGTGACAAGCATGCTTCGCGCTTTCCGTTGGTCACGGAGCCATCAGTGGGCCATGAACGTGCCGCCCTGGTTGCGTGCGGGCGGCGCGCCGGCTCACTGCGTCAGCGGCACGATCTCGCCGGCGACGAAGTGAGTGAAAATATAGTCCGACGCACCGATGGCGTCGTGGTTCTCTGCCGTGAACGGCTTCTTATAGGTCTTGATCAAACCGTCGTAGCTGTCGATGTCGTAGAATGCCTGGCGGATCTTGGGACCGTCGACACCGCCGCCCTTGGTGATCGCGAGAGCGGTGAGATGCATCGCGTCGTAGGCGTTGGCAATGCCGACCGCAGGCGTCACGTCGGCGAGCGATTTGATCTCGGGGTACTTCTTCTTCAGCGCATCGAGGACAGCGGTGCCCTTCGGCGAGAGCTTGCCGGCGAAGGTGTAGGTCTGGATGAAGTGGACTTTCGCCGCGCTCGGTCCTGCGAGTTCGGTGAAGCGCCCGCCAGCCGGCCCCCAATGCGAGACGATCGGCACGTCCCAGCCCATGCGGTCGAGCGATTTCACGACCTGGGCGGATGGCGCGACGTTGGCAACGAGGAACAGCGCGTCGGCGCCGGCCGCCTTGAGACGCGTCAACTGCGGGACGACGTCGACGTCGTTGGTCTCGAATTTTTCGATTCCGGCGAACGGTATTTTGCTGGCTTCGAGTGCTTTGCGGAGGCCCTTCTCGTTGGATTCGCCCCACGGGTTGTTGATCAGGATCATGCCCGGCTTCTTGGCTGCGTACTTTTTGACCGCGTAGGCGACGAGCGCTTCGTCGACGATCTCATCGACGGCCGAGACGCGGAACACGTAATTCTCGGCTGCGCCGTTGCGCGTGATGGGCGTGCCGGCGGCCCACACGCCCATGAACGGCACTTTGCTGCTGTTGGCGAACGGCACGATGGCGAGCGACACCGGCGTGTCGAGGCCGCCGAACAACGCCGCGACCTTCTCGCGCTGTACGAGTTCGCGTGCCGCGATGGCGCCCTTGGCAGGATTGCTCTCGTCGTCACGCACGAGGATCTCGATCTTCTTGCCGAGAACACCTCCTTTGGCATTGATCTCGTCGGCGGCGATGGTGAGGCCGCGCACGATCGCCTCGCCGGACTTGGCCGACTGGCCGGACATGGCGGCGACGAGGCCTAGTTTGATGGTGTCTTGCGCGGAGGCTGCGCCGGGTATCAGAAAGGCTGCGGCGGCGGTTCCGGCAATGAGCGCGCGACGTGTCAAAAGGCTGATCGGCATCAGAGAACGCACATGAGCAGGCATGGGAAGCCCCTTTCGCAATTGGCGCGGACGATCGGATCGCGTCAAATTCCACGCTAAATTGCATACACTTTAAACGAGCCTCCAGCATCGCGATAGTGGCTGCAAAGTGGCGATATTTTCGGCTTCATGCTCGATTAACAGGCAGAATTGATCCGAGGTATTGGATACGATATAGACCCAGTGTGCATGCTGTTTTCCGGTGAGCCGCCAACTCTGGAGCGATCATGACCGCACTTCGTGCCGACACCAGCGCATCCGACGAGACCGCGAATGCCGCCGACACCGTCGAAAAGTTCCTCGTCGCCTCGATGGTGCCGGATCCCGAGACGGCAGCCCGTTACATCAGTCCCGAACTGAAGATCACCTTCACCGGCGGGCGGAAATACGGCCACCCCAGCGAGACAGCGGCCTTCAACGCCAAACGCTACAAGTGGGTGAAGAAGAAGATGGAGCGCACCGATGTGGTGCCGGGTGTCGACGAAACGATCGTCTACAATCTCGGCACGCTGTACGGCGAGTGGCACGATGGGACGGCGTTCGAAGGCAACCGCTACGTCGACCGCTTCGTTGTGCGCGGCGGCAAGATCGTCCAGATGGATGTGTGGAACGACAGTGCCGAACGCCTGCTCACCCGCAACGGTATCGACGCGTAGGCGGCCGCTGGCCTAGCGCGTCCCCGGACGCTTGCGGCGGGCGGTGGCGGGGCGCCGCCCGGTGATGGCAGCCGGGACGTAGGCGTCGAGGACGTCGCGCAGGTCGCGCCGTTTCTGAGGCGTGGTCTGGATCAGCGCGCGATCGGCGACCGCGGCGAGATGATGGTCCATGACGTCGATGGCAGTCGCTGCGTCGCCTGCGGTCAAGGCATCGATTACGGCGCGATGCTCGCTGACCGCACATTCCGAGGAGTGCGGGCGACCGTAGATCGCGAGGATCAGCCCGGAGCGCGACGACACTTCGCTGACGTAGCGCGTAGCACGATGTGGAATTCGCCGGCGAGACGGATCGACAGCGGCTCGTTGGTGCCGCGCGCGGCTTCTTCGCTGTCGACATGCTGCTTGAGCCGCGCCACCTGCTCACGCGTTAGCTGGCCTGCAAGCCGCATGACGACGAGCCGTTCCAACCCGCGCCTGACGTCGAAAATATCGCGGGCCTCGTCCCAACTCGGCTTCGCGACGGCCGCGCCGCGATTGCGCCGCATCTCGACGAGCCCTTCGGCAGCGAGCTGGCCGAGGGCATACCGCACGAGCGTGCGGCTGACGCCGAAGCGTTCGCCGATAGCGTCCTCCGGCAGCTTGGCTCCGGGCTCTAGCGCCTGCTCGATGATGGCGTGGCGCAGCGCGCGGTAGACCGCGGACGCGCGTGCGCTGGCAATCTTGGAGGGATCTTTGGTCATGGTCGCCCGAGCTGATTTGCATTTGCTTATACGCCGTCACGCGACTGTCGCGCATTGCCGATTGTCGGACGCGATTAACGTGTCGGATGCGGTCATTGATCGGCGTGAGCGAGTTGAGCCGCATGCATGTGACGCTTTGTGCGCGACATTTATTGGCGTGATCGCGATCTCAATAAACGTAGAAGACGCCATGCAGACGTGCGTTACACGCGCATTCGGCGGCAAAGGCGCGGCCGGGTAGAACTAGAAGCAATCCAAATAAAGGAGTTGCGATGTGTCTATTGCGCAACTCTAAAAATGCTCCGCCGCGAAATCTGCACAATGTTTGTTGACCGTATGAGTATACATTAATACGACTGTTGGTGTTCGGCACGACGTGGCGCCACTCGACGCACGACGATCAGACCGGACGACCGCTCCAGCTAGCCAGCCGCCCCTGCACATCAGGATGCCAGCCAGCAGAAATCCTTGATCTGTGGGGTTATGCATGACGGCTCGTGTCCGATCGACACCGCGCGCCTGCGCGCCGGTGGTACTTGCAATGTTGGCCGCCGCGCCAACGACGGTGCTCGCGCAAGGTGCGAGCGATTTCGAGGGCGGCATACTGCTCGACCCGATCACGGTCACGGCGACGCGGCAGACGCGCCAGCTTCTCGATGTGCCGGGTACGGTGACGGTGATCGGCCGCGAGCAACTCGAGGAGCAGCAGACGCGCGATACGCAGGACCTCGTGCGCTACGTGCCGGGCGTCATCGTCGACAGGCAAACCTCGGGTACAAATCCCTTCAAGACCTACACGGGCTTCACCATTCGCGGCGTTTCGGGCAACCGCGTCCAGATGCAGGTGGACGGCTTTCGCGTCCAGGAGCGCATCACCGATGGCACCCGTGACTTCGTCGATCTCTCGAATCTGAAAGCGGTCGAGATCGTGCGCGGTCCGGGGTCGGTGCTCTGGGGCGCCGATGCATTGGGCGGCATCGTCGCCTACCAGACGATGGATCCCGAAGACCTCCTCGCCGGCAAGACGAAGCCCTGGGCAATGAGGCTGCACACCGGGTTCGACAGCTTCGACAATACATTCTCGAAAAGCCTGTCTGTCGCCGGTCAGATCTCGCCGACCCTGCAAGGTCTCGTGATCGTCAATCAGAAGACGTCGAGCGAACCAAAGCTTGGCACCGCGCGGGCGGATGGCGGCATCTGGGGGTGCCCGACGGAACCGCCGACGCCGTTCCGATACCTGCCGTGCAATCGGTTCGATCCGCAGTCGTCGACGTCCTGGAACATCCTCGCAAAGACCGTGTGGAAGCCGAATGCGGACCACACCGTCAAGTTGACGGGCGAGTATTTCGACAAGGATACCGACGTCAATCAACTCTACGATTTCGGCGTCACCTCGGGCGGCATCACAAACGGTCGCTACGAGCGCGAGCAGATCCTGAGCCGGCAGCGCCTGTCGCTGGAGCACCAGTGGAAGGTGGGCTCGCCCCTCATTGACGCTGTGCGCTGGCAGATCGGTTATTCTCCACAGAAGCGCGAGCTTTCCGGCGATCGGATGCAGACGCTGGCGAACGGCGATCTTCGGCGAACCTTGTCGACGCTCGATTTCGCCGAAGACTTCATGCAGGCCGATGTGCAGCTCACGAGCCGCTTTGCATTCGCCGGCACACACCACGTCGTCACCTACGGTTTTCAGGGCGACCACACCAAGAGCGACTATTTTCGCGAGGACCGGGCGACAAACCTGACGACGGGTGTGACGACGATCACGCGCGGCGGCGGTTTCAACTTCGCCAATGCCACGACGACGCGTGCCGACGGTTACATCCAGGACGAGATATCGCTGTTCGGTGACCGTCTGACGATCACGCCGGGCGTGCGCTTCGCGACCTACACGATGGAACCACGGCCCGACGCCAGCTACGTGCCGGTCCCGGGTGCGGAACCCAAGGAGATGAAGTCTGAGCGGTGGATCCCGCAGATCGGCGCCATCCTCAAGATGACCGACGCGACGTCGCTGTACGCGCGCTACGCCGAAGGCTTCAAGATGCCGACGGCCGAGCAGCTTTTCATATCCGTCCCCGCGTTCAACCTCGTCCCGAATCCCGATCTGCAGCCGGAAAGCGTGCGCTCGTATGAGGCCGGCGTACGGTTCAAGCTGGCCAGGGGGTACGTGTCCTTCGGCGCGTTCTATGCCGACTACACGGACTTCATTCAGTCGTTCGTCACCATCCCGGGGACGACCAACATCAGCTACGTCAATTTGTCGTCGGTAACGCTGCACGGGATCGAGATCTCCGGTCAGTACCAGGTGAGCGAAAATCTGCGAGCTAACTTTGCTGCGTCCTATCAGATCGGCGATCAGGTCGCTTCGCCCGGCGCCGCCGAGACTCCGTTCGATGGCGCGACACCCTTCAACGGCACACTCGGTCTGCGCTACGCGATGCCCGACTACAAGCTCGAGTTCGAGGGCGTCGTGATCGCGGGAGCCTCGGTGGAGCGCGCCAGCACTGCCGCGAAGTTCATGCCGGCGGGATATGCGGTGTTCGACAGTTTCATGACGTGGAAGCCGCTCGAGAACGTCACTTTCCGCGCCGGCGTCCTCAACATCTTCGACACGCGGTATTTTCCGCCGAGCGTCGTCGCCGGCTACAACCGGGTGCCGACGTGCACGACTCCCGGCAACTGCGTCTCCGGTGTCAATCCGCTCGAACTGCAGGTCGCGCCCGGTCGGACGTTCCGCGTGGGCCTCACCGTCGACTTCTGAAAAACAGGAAAACCAACATGAGTGAAGCCGCGCCCGCCAGAACCCGCGTACAGACAAATGTGAAAGAAGCACTCGATCGTGCGACGCGGTTCGGCAAGTTGATGGTGACGTTTTCGCACGGCGGCGCGACGCACGAGCGGATCGGCGTGATCGAGCGGGTCGAGGAAGGCGCGGACGGTTTGCGAATTTCCGGCGCGCATCATGCGAGCCTGATCACGCCGTCGCTGTTCAACTCGGTCGAGGCAGATCGTAGCAGCAAGATGAAGGACAAATATTACCCGCGGCTCGTCTTCTGCGACGCTACGGGTAAGGCGGTGTTCTCGATCGTTGGCTTCGAGGGGCTGGAGCCGTTCGATGCCGCGATGGCCGGCTGTGCGGAGCATCCACTTCCGGCCGCCGAACCGACACCGCGTTCTGCTCCGGTGGGCGGGACGTCGCCGGCACCTGCGCTGCCGTTTGACGCGCTGCAATTGGCGCAGCAGTCCGGCGAGGAGGTCGTCATCCGCCACGGCACGGACGGCTTCCGCCAGGAATGGCGCGGCAAGATCGGTCAGTTGAAGCCCGCCATGGGCTTCATCAACATCATCGATCCGGATTTCCACCTGCACTTGAAGGATGGCTCGGTTTCCGCGTGGCGGCCGGTGCCGGCATCGTCTTCAAGTGAGCTGACGTACGCCGCACTCGACGCGGACGGAAATCCGACCGGGCTCACGATCAGCGGATCGGCCACCGCTTTTGCTCCGTCTACTGGCGCTTAGTCGAAGGGTGGGGCGCTTCGCGCACCAGCAGACGTGCTCATGACGGCGCAACCATCGCTTCCTCGATCCTTCTGGACGCTCATCAAGCTGTGCTGCGAGGGTCCGGGTGGACGTCTTGGCATTCCGTTGTTCGTCGTCATCGCTGCGCTGCGGCTGGCGTCGATACCCATCGGCTTGTGGCTGATCCAATGGAACGCGGACTTTTACAACGCCTTGCAGAAA
>LNEA01000707.1 GCA_001464855.1 Rhizobiales bacterium Ga0077530 | reverse complement strand
GCGCGAGCCCACGGTGCAGGCGTGGGTGACCACGAATGTCGACGGCGCGCGCGCGGCCGCGGACGACGCCGGCGCCCGCTACAAGGCCGGGCGGCCGCTGTCGGCAGTCGATGGCTGCCCGATTGGCATCAAGGATCTGATCGCGACCAAGGACATGCCGACCGAGATGGGCACGCCGGCGATGAAGGGTCGCGTGACCAATGAGGATTCGGCGTCGGTGCAGGCGCTGCGTCGTGGCGGCGCTGTCATTCTCGGCAAGCTGGTGACCACCGAGATGGGCATGTCCCATCCAGGTCCGACGACCAATCCGTGGGATCCCGCGCGCACGCCTGGCGGTTCGTCGTCGGGTTCGGCGGCAGCGGTCGCGGCGGACATGGTGCCGGTGGCGCTCGGCACGCAGGTCGGCGGCTCCATCATTCGGCCCGCCAGCTACTGCGGCAACATCGCGCTGAAGCCGACGCAGGGCGCGCTCAACCGTGGTGAGCGTCAGGGCTACAGCCAGTCGACGGTCGGCCCGCACGCCAATTCCATCGAGGATATGTGGGCGTGCGCGTGGCAGATCGGCGTTGATGCGGGCGGCGATCCCGGTTCTCCCGGCCTCTATGGCGACGCAAAGCCAGCCGCGGCGAGAAAGCCGAGGCGACTGGTCGCGATCGAAAGTGAAGGCTGGGCTGCCGCCGACGCTGCGACGCACGCGGCCTTCGATAAAATATGCGCTGCCCTCAAGCAGGCAGGCGTCGAGATCATCACGCGCAAGATCGCCGCGAAAGTCGAAGCCTACGAGCAATCGATCTCGGCCGCCACTGCCGGCACGATGGTCACCTGCGGTTGGGAAGCGCGTTGGGGCTGGCGCAATTTTGTCGAACGCTATCCCGGCCAGATGTCCGCGAGCCTCAGCGAACGGCTCACCCGCGCGGAGGGATATACGCCGGAGACGTATCGCGCCGCTGTGCTGCGGCGCGAGGACATGCGCAACCGCCACGCCGAACTGATGATCGATGCCGATGCGGTCATTGCGCTCGCGTCTCCGGGCGTCGCGCCGCATTCGGGCCCGCCGGGCGGCAACGAAGTGCGCACGACCGGGAATTCGGCATGCAATACGTTCACGTCAGCGGTCGGAATGCCGGCGATCACGATGCCGCTCATGGCTGTGGGCGGACTGCCGGTTGGCGTGCAGCTTTGCGGCGCTTGGCATGGCGATCACACGCTGACGGGGATCGCAGCGTGGGTGCTCGCAAACATCAAGCCGGTTGTGGTCTAGGCGTAGGAGAAAAACATGAGCGCGCTGAAGAACGGCGAGTTTACAAAGGTCGAGGTCGACGGCCACATCCTGACGGTGACGATCAGCCGTCCCGAAGTGATGAATGCCGTGCATCCGATGGTCAGCCAGGAGATGTCGACGATTTTCGACGTCTTCGCGGCCGACCCGGACCTGTGGATCGGCATCGTTACCGGTGCCGGGGATCGGGCGTTCTCGGCCGGCAATGACCTCAAGTATCACGCGGAGTTGCGTGCGAAGTCTGGCGCGCGTCCGGCATCGCCACCGTCGGGCTTCGGCGGCTTGAGCAACCGTCATGACCTCGACAAGCCGCTGATCGCCGCGGTCAACGGTGTCGCGATGGGCGGCGGCTTCGAGATCGCGCTCGCGTGCGACATCATCATCGCATCGGACAAAGCGCGGTTCGCATTGCCGGAGCCGCGACTGGCAAGGCAGATCCCGCTCAAGAAGGCCATGGGCATGATGCTGACCGGACGGCACGTGCCGGCGTCGGAAGGGTATGAATTGGGATTCGTCACTGCGGTTGTGCCGCACGTCGACCTGATGAAGGAGGCGCGCCGCTGGGCCGATATGATCCTCGAATGCTCGCCGATGAGCATCCGCGCGACCAAGCAGGTCGTGACGCGCTCGCTCGACGTTTCCGTGCTCGAGGCGGGCATGAAAAACATGCGCTATCCCGCCTACGTCGCCCTGGTGAACAGCGAAGATACGATCGAGGGCCCGAAGGCGTTCGCGGAAAAGCGTAAACCCAATTGGAAGGGGCGCTGATCAGCCCATACTCGCGGGCGTTACGCGTTCAGCGCGGCAGGGTTGCAGGGCGCCACGGCCAGCGGCCTTGCGCCAACCACCGAACTGGCGACAATGCGCCTAAAGATCCATCTTCGAGGAGGCTGCCATGAGCGTTCCCGCTGACGAAGACTTCGGCTTCGCACCCGACCATTCCGAACCGATCCGTTACCGCGACCGCATCCGCAACTACTACGTCGGCCTCGGCTATGGCGCGCCATACAAGTGGGCGCACTACGACCATGTGCCGTTCACGCCGCTCAAGAAGCCGCTGCGTAACTCGAAGGTGACGCTGATCACCACAGCGGCACTCTATCAGCCGGACAAAGGCGACCAGGGCCCTGGTGCGCCGTACAATTCGGCGGCTAAATTCTATGTCGTCTACTCGCTCGACTCCACGAAGGATCA
>LNEA01000706.1 GCA_001464855.1 Rhizobiales bacterium Ga0077530 | reverse complement strand
GGCGCCTCGCGGATCAGCCTCTCGAGGAATGCCAGGCTCTCGTCGATCCCATCATGGATCGGCGGGTTCGACAGGATCGCGTCGTATTGCGCGCGCGGTGCCGCCGCGAGACCATCTCCGCAGACGACCGTGGCTCCGGGTACGTTCTCGCGCGCTGCCGTCACGGCCACGGCATCGGCATCCACGAAATCGACACTGCCGCCCGCATACCGTTCACGCGCCACGGCGCCGATGATGCCGGTGCCGCAGGCGAGATCGAGTACGGACGCCGCCTGCCGCCGCGTGCCGACCTCCGGCAGATTCTCCAGCAACAGGCCAGTGCCGGGATCGAGCCCGCCGCCCGCGAACACGCCGGGATAGCTGACCCACGGACGCACGGCACCTTTCAGCTCCAACTGCCCCACGTCGCGCCATGCCGCGAGCGTGC
The DNA here is from genome assembly GCA_001464855.1 of Rhizobiales bacterium Ga0077530. Taxonomy (GTDB): domain Bacteria; phylum Pseudomonadota; class Alphaproteobacteria; order Rhizobiales; family Hyphomicrobiaceae. The sequence goes on along the minus strand of LNEA01000706.1, from coordinate 2,685 downwards.
CGCGATACTCCGCGATTTCGCGCCGCCGAACGCCCGCGATCACGCGCGAATGCCGGCGCGTATCGACCGTCACGACGCCTTCCGCCACCGCATCCAGAGACTTCGCTGCCGACTTCACACCCTCGGCATTGGCGCCGAACAGGACGATCGTGCCACCCGGCACGACAACGCTTGCGGCGGCATCGAGTGCCATGGCCAGCGCACGGCGATCCTTGCCGAGCCGGACAAACGCCGACGAACACGTGGCAGCCGCAGGCCAGGCTTCACCCGCGTTGCCGCCGTCCGCGAAGCGCTGCCACACCTGCGGCACCGATCCAGCCGCGCGCAGTGCAATCGCAAGCTGCCCCGACATCTCATCGATTACCAACGGATCTGCGCCGACAGCGATCGCCTCCAGGCAATCGATCACCACCGACGTCGGCGCATCCGCGGGGCGGCTCACGGCGTCACCGGCGGAGCGACCGGCAGGATCCGATCGGGCGCGGTGCACAGATCGCTGATCAGGCACGCCTCGCAGCGCGGCCGCTGTGCCTTGCACACATAGCGCCCGTGCAGGATCAACCAGTGGTGCGCGTGGAAAAGGTAGTCTTTCGGGATCGCCTTCATCAGACCTTCCTCGACCGCGAGCGGCGTCTTCCCCGGCGCAATGCCGAGGCGGTTCGAGACGCGGAAGACATGCGTGTCGACCGCCATCGTGGCCTCACCGAATGCCATGTTCAGGACGACGTTCGCCGTCTTGCGGCCGACGCCCGGAAGGCTTTCGAGTGCCTCGCGGTGGTGCGGCACGACGCCGCCATATTGGGCGATCAACTGCTCACTCAGCGCGATCACATTCTTCGCCTTGTTGCGGAACAGTCCGATCGTCTTGATGGCTTCGCGCACGCGGTCCTCGCCCAGCGCCACCATCTTTTCCGGCGTGTCAGCGAACGCGAACAACCCTCTTGTCGCCTTGTTGACGCCCGCATCGGTCGCCTGCGCCGACAAAACAACCGCAACTAGCAGCGTGAACGGGTTGGAGTGCTCGAGTTCCCCCTTGGGCTCAGGCTCGGCGGCGGCGAAGCGCTTGAAGATCTCGGCGATCGTCGCGGCATCCACCCGCCCACCGCGCCGAACCGGACCGGAACGCGCGGCACCTGCGACACGTTTGGTGGGAGCGGCAGGTTTGCCAGCGGAAGGCTTTGCGGCAGGGGCCATCGTACATTAGGCTCCGGGATCGGACACGGCGGGAACGGTTTCGACGGTGATGGACGAGAATCCCGGGACAACGCAAGAGGGGTCGGACGGCCCGGCGTCGGCAGCGCCCGCATTCCGCGCCGTGCTGACGCCGCATCGATCGCTGTCGCCGCGCGGTTTTCTCATCCTGATGTCGTTCGTCGGCGTCATCAGTTTCATCGCCGGCGTCAATTTCCTGATGATGGGCGCATGGCCCGTGATGGGGTATTTCGGCCTCGACGCGCTCGCGATCTACATCGCCTTCAAGCTCAACTATCGGGCCGGTCGGCTATCTGAAACCGTGGAGATCACCACGACCGACCTCACCGTCACCCGCACGCGCCCCAACGGCCACCGGGAGCAGTTTGCGCTCAACCCCTATTGGGCTCGCGCCCACCTCGCCCAGCGCCCGGACGGCGCCAACGCGTTGTATCTTCGCTCGCACGGCAAGGCCCACGCCATCGGCGCTTTCCTCACCGACGACGAGCGCCGCGACCTCGCAGTCGCCCTCGACCGGGCACTGGCGGACGTGCGGCGGCGTTGAATTTCGCCAAGGGGGCGACGACGTCATGATCGATCACATCTCGATTGCGGTTCGCGACCTCGATATGAGCGCAGCCTTCTACGTCCGCGCCCTTGCCCCTCTCGAACTCACTCGCCTTGTCGAACGACCGAACATGATCGGCTTCGGCAAACGCTATCCGGAGTTATGGCTCAACGCCCGCCCGGCGATGACGCCGCTCCCTGCCGACGTCGGCGCCCACGCCGCATTCCGCGCCCCGAGCCCTGATGCCGTCACCGCTTTCCACGCGGCCGCGCTGGCCGCCGGCGGCACCTGCGACGGCCCACCGGGTCCCCGCGCCGCCGCCATGACCACCTACTTCGGCGCCTTCGTTCGCGATCCCGACGGCAATCGCCTGGAGGCAGTACACTTTCCACGCTCACCCGCCTAATTCCCGAGCGCTTTCCGTCTATTCACACCTCCCGCTCATGCGGCCGCCTTGCTTTCGTTGCATTGCCACAAACCCCATGCAATCACCTTGGCAATTGGCGAATATGCCGAATCGGCACGGCACGGGCGGGAGATGCGAGCATGACCAGCGCGGCGGCGAAGCTTGATGAAGGCCTGATCTATCTCGGCCACAGCGACCCCGAGCAGGGCGGCGGCGACGAATGCCTGATGCTGCGGCTCGCCAACCGGCACGGCCTCGTCACCGGCGCCACCGGCACCGGCAAGACGGTGACGCTGCAAGTGCTGGCCGAAGGCTTTTCCGCAGCCGGCGTTCCCGTCTTCGCGGCCGACGTGAAGGGCGACCTCTCCGGCATCTCGTCGAAAGGCGAGCCCAAGCCGTTCCTGACCAAACGCGCCGAGGAAATCGGCCTCGACGACTACACCAACTCAGCCTTCCCCGTCGTGTTCTGGGACATCTTCGGCCAGCAGGGTCATCCCGTGCGCGCGACCGTGCAGGACAT
>LNEA01000705.1 GCA_001464855.1 Rhizobiales bacterium Ga0077530 | reverse complement strand
CTGGAGACTACCACAACAGCCGTTAAGGACTAATCCCGATCAGGAATTGCGCTTTCCCGCCATATACTCCGGTAGCCAGGCTGCGTGCGCCTGCCGAAGCTGGTCGAGCGCCAGCGGCGACTCACCCTTGAGTTGAATTGTATCGCCACCCGTCCGCCCCACGATCCGCACGGCGAGCCCCAGTAGCCGCGCCCGCTCGGCGATCTCCTCGGCGGTCGAGGGGCCGGCGGCCAGCACGTAGCGGCCCTGGTCCTCACCGAACCACACGGCGTGCGCCGGCAGCTTGCCCTCGTACGGGAACAGTTCGACGCCCCGATCCCCCGCCATCGCCATCTCCGCGACCGCCACCAGCAGCCCGCCGTCGCTGACGTCGTGGACCGCCGTCACCTTCTGCTCGCGGATCAGCGCGCGCACGAGATTGCCCGCCTTGATCTCGTCGGCGAGATCGACCGGCGGCGGCGCGCCCTCGCTCTTCCCCGTAAACTGAAGCTGATAGATCGACTGCCCGAGGTGGCCCTCCTCATGGCCAATGAGGATCAGCAGGTCGCCGTCGTTCTTGAGCTTGATGTCCGCCGTCTTGGTCCAATCGGGGATCAGCCCGACGCCGCCGATCGCGGGCGTCGGTGGGATGCCCTTGCCGTTGGTCTCGTTGTAAAGCGACACGTTCCCCGACACGACGGGATAGCCGAGCGCGCGGCAGGCTTCGCCCATCCCCTGCACCGAGCCGACGAACTGCCCCATGATCTCGGGCCGCTCCGGGTTGCCGAAGTTCATGTTGTCGGTGATCGCGATCGGATCGGCGCCGACCGCGGTCAGGTTGCGCCACGTCTCGACGACCGCCTGCTTGGTCCCCATCGCCGGATTCGCCGCGATCGCCTTCTTCGTCCCGTGCACGCGCACGACCGCCGCATCGCCCCCCGGCCGGCCGATCGTGTCGCCCATCACCATGTGGTCGTACTGTTCCCAGATCCAGCGCCGCGACGCGAGGTGCGGCGACGCCATCATCGTCTTGAGTGCGCCGAGCAGGCTGTCCTGCGCCGGCACCCACTCCGCGAGGATCGTCTTCGGCGGCACCGTCGGCACCCACGGACGCTCGTACAGCGGCGCCGAATTGGCGAGCTTGTCGACCGGCAGATCGGCTTCGACCACGCCCTTGTGCTTGACGATCATGCGGCCGGTATCGGCCCCACTTGCGGAACACCTTCTCGCCGGCGCTTTCCGAGCCCGGCTTGAGGATCATCAGCATCCGCTCCTGGCTCTCCGAGAGCATCATCTCGTAGGCTGTCATGTTGGGCTCGCGCTGCGGCACCTGATCGAGGTCCAGCTCGATGCCGACGCCGCCCTTGTCGGCCATCTCGGACGTCGAGGACGTGAGTCCCGCCGCGCCCATGTCCTGGATCGCGATGATCGCATCCGACGCCATCAGCTCGAGGCACGCCTCGATCAGCAGCTTCTCGGTGAAGGGGTCGCCGACCTGCACGGTCGGGCGCTTTTCCGCGCTCTTGTCGTCGAACTCGGCCGACGCCATCGTCGCGCCGTGGATGCCGTCGCGCCCGGTCTTCGAGCCGACGTAGACGACCGACAGACCAACGCCCTTCGCCGCCGAATAGAAAATCTTGTCCGAGCGCGCGAGGCCGATGCACATCGCGTTGACGAGGATGTTGCCGTTGTAGCCGGGGTCGAAGTTGGTCTCGCCGCCGACCGTCGGCAC
>LNEA01000704.1 GCA_001464855.1 Rhizobiales bacterium Ga0077530 | reverse complement strand
CTACCGCTGCTATTCCTGACGGTGATGCTGCTACGCGGCCAGAAGATGATCCTTGGCCGCAAGGGGTATTCGATCGTCGGCGGCAAGTCGGGCCAGCCACGCCTGATCCGCTTGGGCTGGTTCGTGGTGCCGGCGATGACCTTCGTGTTCATCGTGCTGATGCTGCCGGTGTTCCTGCCGTATTTCGCACTGTTCAACGCGGCGTTCTCGCCAATCGCGACGACGCTGCTGACGCCGTCGAACTTCACCATGAAGAATTTCTATTTCACGTTCTTCGAACTCTCGACGACGCAACTCGCGCTGAAAAATACCTTCATTCTCGGCGCCGCCGCTGCGACGATCGGTACGGTGTTGGCGCTGGCCATCAGCTACGCCACCGAGCGCAAGGCCGTTACCGGTTATCGCGTGCTGGGATTCCTCGCGACGGCGCCACTCGCCATTCCCGGCATCCCGTTTGTGCTGTTCGGTACGCTGTGGGTGCTGTTGATCGCCTACATCACGATCGAATTGCCAGCCGCGTATCAGCAGCTCCAGTCGGCGTTCCGGGCGGTACACCCTGAACTGGAGGACGCGAGCCGCATCCTCGGCGCGACGCGTCTTCGCACGCTCCGCGACGTGACAGCGCCGCTGCTGCGCACCAGCGTGCTCGCGACGTGGTGCTTTATATTCGTATCGACAATCCGCGAGCTGTCGGCGGCAATCATGCTGTTCACCTCGGAGACCAAGGTGGTGTCGGTGTTGATCTTCGACCTCAAGGAGAGCGGCGAACTCGGCGCCATCGCCATCCTTGGCCTGTCGATGCTGTTTCTGACGTTCGCCGTCGTCATCTTCGTCAACCGCATTCCCGGCTTCGGCGGCAGCGGCTTACGCAACACGTAGCCGCCGACTGATTGCGACCCAGTCTCGCGGTCGCAATCAGTCGACGCTTGATTGTCGTCAAGCTTGCACGGTTGTCGCCTCGGCCTTGGTGTCAGGAGCGGGGCCCTCTGGCGGCACGTCGCCTGCCTGCTTCAGGGGACGGTTGCCGGTGAGGGCACGGAGCATCACGTAGAACAGCGGCGTCAGGAAGATGCCGAAGAGCGTCACGCCGATCATCCCGGAGAACACGGCGATGCCCATGGCCTGCCGCATCTCGGCACCGGCGCCAGTGGAGAATACCAACGGCACCACGCCCATGATGAACGCGAGCGAGGTCATCAGGATCGGCCGCAGGCGCAGCCGACTCGATTCGATCGCGGCCTGGAGCGGAGTGCGCCCGGCAAACTCGAGTTCACGCGCGAACTCGACCATGAGGATCGCGTTCTTGGCGGATAGCCCGACCAGAACGACGAGACCGATCTGAGTGAAGACGTTGTTGTCGCCGCCACTGAGCCAGACGCCGGTTAAGGCGGCGAGCAGCCCCATCGGCACGATCAGGATGATCGACAGCGGTAGCGTGAGACTCTCGTACAAGGCGGCCAGCACCAGGAACACGAGCAGAATCGAGAGCGGGAAAATCAGCGCTGCGGAATTGCCGGCGAGGATCTCCTGATACGTCAGCTCTGTCCATTCAAAGGAGATGCCTTTGGGGAGTGTCTCCGCGGCGATGCGTTCGACTGCCGCTTGCGCCTGGCCCGACGAGTAGCCGGGTGCCGGACCAC
>LNEA01000703.1 GCA_001464855.1 Rhizobiales bacterium Ga0077530 | reverse complement strand
GGAAGCGACCAAGCCCGCGGCGCTAAATAGTGCGCCGGGAGCATCAACTACACCCGCTGCCAAACCTTGAGGGTGGTTTCGATCGCACCTTCGGTGCGAGCAGAGCTATCGCCCTTGCAACCCATCCGGGGAGACCCCGGTCCCCCTCTTTTTTGTATGATTTGGAGCATCGGGCTTCTGTAGCGGCCGAAGGCCGCAAGGTGAGAACGCCAGCCGGCGAGACAGCACCGCGGCGCCAGTAGCCGAAGGCGTTGGCGACCGCGGCAAAAAAAGCTACCCACTCACCGCGCGCTTGGCCATGACGCCGACGAGGTGCGCGCGGTAGTCGGCATCGGCGTGGACGTCCGACAGCAGGTTCGCCGGATCGACCTTGAGATTGGAGAGCGCGGCGGGCGCGAAGTTCGCGGTGAGCGCCTGCTCGGCCTCGGTCCAGCGGAAGACACCCGGATGTGCGCGCCACGGCGACGCCGACGAGCGCGAAGCGCGACGCCGGCTGGTCGAACTTCGCGTAGGCAAAGCTCTGCGGCACCGGGATCACGATCTCCGTCAGGATTTCGTTCTCGGCGAGCACGGTCGCGAACAGCCCGTCGAAGAACTGGTCGGCCGGGATGGCTCGCTTCGTCGTATTAAGCGTCGCATTGAGGGCGAGAACCGCTGCGGGGTAGTCGGCCGCAGGATCGTTGTTGGCGATCGAGCCACCGATGGTGCCGCGATGGCGAACCTGCGGATCACCGATGTCGTCGGCGAGCCGGGCGAGCGCCGGGATGGCGCCGGCAACATCACTCGATTCCGCGACCGCAGCGTGTGTGGTCATGGCTCCGATGGCGATGCCGCCATCCTTGCGCGTGATGCCGCGCAGCGACGCGATGCCTGAGAGATCGATGATCGTCTCGGGGTTGGCGAGACGCAGTTTCAGCGTCGGGATCAGGGTCTGGCCGCCGGCGAGAAGCTTGGCTCCCGGCGCGGCTTTGAGGGCAAGGTCGGCTTCGTTGACGGTGCCCGGACGGCGATAATCGAACGCGTGCATGGTTCTCTCCTCACTCCGCCGCCATTTTCCGGGGCATTTTCTGGATCGCGCGCCACACCGCCTGCGGTGTCGCCGGCATCGTGATGTCCTCGTGGCCGAGGGCGTTCGTGATTGCGTTCATGAGTGCGGCAGGCGCCGCAATCGCACCCGCCTCGCCACAACCTTTGACTCCGAGTGGGTTGGATGGGCACGGCGTATTGGACATTGCGACATTGTAGGATGGCAGGTCGTCGGCGCGCGGCATGGCGTAGTCCATGTAGCTGCCGGTGACGAGTTGGCCGTTCTCATCATAGACGGTGTGCTCGAGCAGCGCCTGGCCGATGCCCTGGGCGATACCGCCATGAATCTGGCCTTCGACGATCATCGGATTGATGAGGATGCCGAAATCGTCGACGGCGGTCCAACGATCGATCCGCGTCTTGCCGGTTTCCGCGTCGATCTCGATTTCGGCGATGTGCACGCCCGATGGGAAGGTGAAGTTCTTCGGGTCGTAGAACGACCCTTCCTTAAGTCCGGGCTCGATCAGTTCCGGATCGAACTTGTGGGCGACGTAGGCCTGCAGCGCGACCTCGCCGAATGTCATTTTCTTGTTGGTGCCGCGGCCGAGGAACTCGCCGTTCTCGAAGTCGACCGAATCCTCGGGCACTTCCATGCAGGCGGCGGCGACGCGCTTGCCTTTGATGACGATTTTTTCAGCCGCCTTGACGATCGCGGAGGCGCCGACCGCACCTGAGCGCGAGCCATAGGTGCCCATGCCCATCTGCACCTTGTCGGTATCGCCGTGGACGATCGAGACCTGATCGATCGGCACGCCGAGTTTCGACGCAATGACCTGGGCGAATGTCGTTTCGTGACCTTGGCCGTGGCTGTGGGAACCGGTGAGCACTTCAATGGTGCCGACAGGATTGACACGAATTTCAGCGCTCTCCCAGAGGCCGACGCCGGCACCGAGCGAGCCGACCGCGCGTGAGGGTGCGATGCCGCACGCTTCGATGTAGGCCGAGAAGCCGAGGCCGCGCAGCTTGCCGGCCTTGGCGCTCGCCGCCTTGCGCTCACCAAAGCCCTTGTAGTCGGCCATGGCCAGTGCCTTGTCGAGGCAGGCTGCGTAGTCGCCGACGTCGTAGGCCATGATGACCGGCGTCTGGTAGGGGAACGATTTGATGAAGTTCTGGCGGCGGAACTCGGCGGGATCGCGCCCGGTCTCGCGGGCGGCGACCTCGATCAACCGCTCGACGACGTACGTCGCTTCCGGGCGGCCGGCACCGCGATAAGCATCGACCGGGGCCGTCGTCGTGTAGACGCCGTCGACCTCGCAGTAGATCGCCGGGATCATGTACTGGCCCGACAGCAAGGGCGCGTAAAGGTAGGTCGGCACCGACGACGCGAACGTCGAGAGATAGGCGCCGAGGTTGGCCTTCGTCTTGGCGCGCAACGCGAGGACGTTGCCACCGGCATCGAGCGCCAGCTCGGCGGTCGTCAAGTGGTCGCGGCCATGGGCGTCGGCGAGAAACGCTTCGCCGCGATCCGCTGTCCACTTGACCGGGCGGCCGACCTTCTTCGCCGCCCACACGCACACCGTCTCTTCCGCATAGATGAAGATCTTCGAGCCGAAGCCGCCGCCGACGTCGGGTGCGATGACGCGCAATTTGTGCTCAGGGGCGATGCCGATGAAGGCGGAGAGCACGAGGCGGGCGACGTGCGGGTTCTGGCTGGTGGTGTAGAGCGTGAACTGCTCCTGGCCGGTGTCGTAGTCGCCGATCGCGGCGCGCGGCTCCATGGCATTGGGGATCAGGCGATTGTTGACGATGTCGAGCTTGGTGACGTGCGCGGCCTTGGCGAACGCGGCGTCGGTCGCGTCCTTGTCGCCGAGGTGCCATTGGTAGACGGTGTTGTTCGGCGCTTCGTCGTGGATCTGCGGCTGGCCCGCCGCTTGCGACTTGCCCAGATCGACGACCGCGTCATGAACGTCGTAGTCGACGTCGACGAGGGCGGCTGCATCCTTCGCCTGATCGAGCGTATCGGCGATGACGACCGCGACGTGATCGCCGACGTAGCGCACCTTGCCGACCGCGAGGGCGGGATGGGCGCCGGCCTTCATCGGCGTGCCGTCTTTGGAATGGATCATCCAACCGCAGATCAGGCCGCCGATCTTGTCGGCCGCGAGATCCGCGCCGGTGAAAACACCGACGACGCCGGGCGCGTCCATCGCCGCCGCGGTATCGATGCTCTTGATTGTCGCGTGCGCGACCGGCGAGCGCACGAACACCGCGTAGGTCTGTCCGTGCCGGTTGATGTCGTCGACGTACTGGCCCTTGCCGGTGATGAACCGCAGGTCTTCCTTGCGCTTGACGGATGCGCCAATGCCCTGGTCTGTCATGGGGTGGTCTCCTGTCCCGGGTTCACGCTATTCGGCGGCGATTTTCGCGCCTGCCATGGCGGCGGCGCCGGTCTCAACCGCGCGAACGATGTTGTGGTAGCCGGTACAGCGACAGATGTTGCCTTCGAGCTCTTCGCGGATCGTCTTTTCATCGACGCCGGCGCCCTTGCGGTTGACGATGTCGACCGCCGCCATGATCATTCCGGGGGTACAGAAACCGCATTGCAGCGCGTGATGCTCGCGGAACGCTTCCTGCATGGGATGCAGCTTGTCGCCCTTCGCCAGTCCTTCGATCGTCACGACTTCGGCGCCGTCGCATGACGCAGCGAGTACCGCGCAGGCTTTGACCGAACGGCCGTTGAGGTGAACGGTGCAGGCGCCGCACTGGCTGGTGTCGCAACCGACGTGGGTCCCGGTGAGACGCAGATTGGTGCGAAGGAAATCGACCAGCAGCGTGCGCGGGTCGATATCGGCCGTCACTTTCCGGCCATTGGCAGTGAGGGAAATCTTGATCATTCGGCGTCCTCCGGGTGCGATCTCGTTCGTGCCAGCCGGCAATACGGCTGCTGTCGCTGATTGATCCTGCGCTGCGGCAACTGGGCCGTCAAGACGCCGTGGCCGGACGATCGACCAAAGGCGAGGTGCCATCACGCGCATTTCATCGCCAGTTAAGGACAGGTCGTTCTGATGCCTGAGCCGGAAGGCAGTGGCGCCTGGCTATCGTCCAAACTTCGACACGGTCGTGGCCCAGACAGCGGCGATCTGGAGGGCGCGCAGGCGTCATTGGAGGTGAGCGGTCGACGCAAATTGATTGACTTCCGACGGCCAATCATTTTGCTGCTGTATGCTGATCCTCTTCGCCCATTCACCGCCCGCCTTCGGGGCCCCTCGACGATCAACGGCCACACCCCATGATCCGATCCGAACCCTATTGGTGGGACGCCGCGCCGCCGGCGACGCTGCCCGAGACGCCGGTGCGCGGCGAGTGCGATACCGTCATTGTGGGCGCTGGCTACACCGGGCTCTCCGCGGCGATTACGCTGGCGCGGGCCGGTCGCAGCGTCCAAGTGTTCGACAGGATGCGGCCCGGCGAGGGTGCGTCGACCCGCAACGGGGGGATTGCCAGTGGCAATTTGCGGCCCTCCTTTGCCGAGTTGAGCAAGAAGTTCGGCGAGAATACCGCACATGCGATCATCGCCGAAGCCAAGGTGGCGCGAGAGGATCTGGCCGATTTCATCTCGCGCGAGGGGATCGATTGTGATTTCGCGATCACGGGTCGCTTTGCAGGCGCCTCGACCGCGGGCGACTACGAGCGCCTCGCGCGCGAAGCCGAGATGCTGACGCGGACCACGGGGATCACGGCCTATGCCGTGCCGAGGTCCGAGCAGCGCAACTATCTCGGCACCGATTTCTATCATGGTGGCGCGGTCCGCGAAGATATCGGCGGACTCCATCCCGGCAAGCTGCATGCGGGAATGCTGCGGCTCGCGCTCGCGGCTGGGGCGACCATTCACGGGGAGACGGCGGTGCTCGGCGTGAGCCGCGACGGGCTCGACCACGAGGTCGAGACGGCGCGCGGCCGCGTCAAAGCGCGCCATGTCATCACCGGAACCAACGGTTACACGACCAGCTCGGACCGCTGGCTGCGTCGCCGCCTCGTGCCGGTGCGGAGCCGCATCATCGCGACGGCGCCGCTGTCGGACAACCTCATGCGCCAGCTCATGCCAAAGCGCATGATGCTCTCGGAGACGCGCAAGTTGCACTATTATTACCGGCCGTCGCCCGATGGCCGCCGCATCCTGTTCGGTGGGCGCGATGGCACGATCGTCGGTGATCCGACGTGGCCGACCGCGCACCTCCGCGAGGCTCTGATCGACATTTTCCCCGAACTCGACGACGTCGAGCTGACCCATAGCTGGTTCGGCCATGTCGCCATGAACCGCGACATGATCCCGCGTATTTTCTCGCGCGACGGCATGCGGTATGCGACCGGCTACTGCGGGTCGGGTGTGGTGTGGGCGCGCTGGGCCGGCCAAAAGGCCGCGTGGCAAATCCTCGGCGAGGACAAGGGGGCATCCGCTCTCGACATGCGTCCGCCGCCGATGATCCCGCTCTACAACGGCACGCCCTGGTTCATGCCCGGCGTGTTCGCCTGGTTGACGTTCCAGGACCGGCGGGCAAATCCGCGCCGCCGCCGGAAATCACGGGCGACGACATGACAGCAACCACCGAGACCTCCGTCGAGCCTGGCATCGACTCGCCTGGCGGGACGGCCCGCGTCAGCATTGCGACGACGTATCGCCGCGCACTGAGCCTGTTGGCGCCCGAGCGTGGGCTTGCCGGCAGCCTCGTCGCGGCCAACGTCGTCATTGGCGTCATCCTGCTGGCAGAACCGATCCTGCTCGGACGCGTCGTCGATGCGCTGTCGACGGGGACGGGCGCATTTCCATTGATCGGCCTGTGGGCCGGCATCGGCATTTTCGGCATTCTCGCCGGCGTCGTTGTCGCTGTCGCCGCGGACCGGTTGGCGCATCGCCGCCGCCTGATCGCGATGGCACTCGCGTTCGAGCAGGCAATTACGCTGCCGATCAGCTATCACGCGCGCAAGGGATCTGGTGCCGTCATTCGCGCCATCCAGCAGGGGACCGACTGCCTGTTCGGCCTGTGGCTCACGTTCATGCGCGAGCATCTCGCCGCGCTGGTGTCGATTGCCCTGCTGATTCCGACAGCGGTATCGATCGACACGCGCATGGCGGCGCTGCTGTTCGGATTGGGCATCATCTATCTCGTGGCCAATACCTTCGTGTTCAAGCGCACGATCGATCAGCAGGGCGAAGTCGAGCGGTACCATCGGGAGCTGGCTGGCCGCGTCGGCGACGTGCTCGGCAATGTGACGGTGGTGCAGAGCTACGTGCGCTTCGACGCGGAGTCAAAGGCGCTCCGGGATTTGATGAGCAACCTGCTTGCGGCGCAGTATCCGGTCCTGACGTGGTGGGCCGCGGTCGTGGTGCTGACCCGCGCCGCTTCGACGATCACCATGGTGTCGATCTTTGCCCTCGGCGCCCTGCTCGTGCAGCGCGGCGAGCTGACGGTCGGCCAAATCGTGAGCTTCGTCGCCTTTGCCAACCTGCTCATCACCAAGCTCGACCAACTCTCCCAGTTCTTCCTCGGCCTGTTCTCGCAGAAGCCGGCGATCGATGCCTATTTCGAGCTGGTCGATGCGACGAGCCCGGTTCTGGATCGGCCAGGCGCCCGTGCGCTCGAGGGTACGCAAGGGCACGTGCGCTACGAGGATCTGACGTTCCGCTTTCCCGACGGCACGATCGGTTGCGACAATCTCAACTTCGAGGCCAAGCCCGGCGAGACGGTGGCTTTGGTCGGGCATACCGGCGCCGGCAAGACCACGGCACTGGCGCTGCTCCAGCGACTGCGCGATCCCCAGGAAGGCCGGATCACGGTCGACGGCGCCGATATCCGCGATGTGACGCTCGCTTCGCTCAGGACATCGATCGCGGTGGTGTTTCAGGACGCCGGATTGTTCAATCGGTCGATCGCGGAGAACATCCGCATCGGAAAGCCGGACGCGACGGATGCAGAAGTGCAGCGCGCGGCGGAGCTTGCCGGCGCCCACGAGTTCATCGCGCGCCGGGCCGATGGCTACAACTTCATGATCGGTGAACGCGGCGCCGCACTCTCCGGCGGCGAACGCCAGCGCCTCGCGATTGCGCGCGCCATCCTCAAGGATGCGCCGATCCTGATCCTGGATGAAGCGACGAGCGCACTCGATGCGGAAACGGAAGCGCGCATCAAGCGGGCACTCGACGCGCTGCGCAAAGGGCGCACCACCTTCATCATCGCGCACCGCCTCTCGACGGTGGCCAACGCCGACAAGATCCTGGTGATGGAGCACGGCGCCGTCATCGAGCGCGGCACATTCCGCGAGCTGGTCGCGCAGGGCGGGCTATTCGCGCGCCTCGTCGCCGAGGGCGGGTTCACGGAGCCCACGGAAGTCGCGGAGAAAACACCGGCGACGTGAGTACTGCTTGGTGCCTCCGGCACGAAGGCTTTTGCGGCCGCGGCAAGAAATGGAGATCCCATCACGCTGGGAGCTTAACCTCGCGCTCCAGGAACGCTGCGACCTCGGCTGCGTCTACATCGCGCGTGACGAACGCGTCGCCGATAGAGCGGAGCAGGATGAGCGTGAGGCGGCCGCCCTGGACTTTTTTGTCCTGCTGCATGAGAGCGAACAGCGCCTGCGGCTCCGGGCGATCGGCGCCGGCAATGTGGGCGACGCGGGTCGGCAGGCCGACGGTGCGGAGATGGCTCTCGATGCGTGCCGCGGTGCCAGCGGGGCAGAGGCCGAGGTGTTCCGAGAATCGCGCGGCCTGACACATGCCGATGGCGATCGCTTCCCCGTGCAAGAGGCGGCTCGAGTATCCGGCCCATGCTTCGAGTGCGTGGCCGAAGGTGTGGCCGAGGTTGAGCAGCATCCGGTCGCCGGTCTCGGTCTCGTCGTGCTCGACGATACGGGCCTTGGCGGTGACGCTGACGACGATGGCCTCAGTCAGGAAGGCCGGATCGTTGCCGAACACGCTCTGCCAGTGGCGTTCGAGCCAGGCGAAGAAGGCGGCGTCGCCGAGCAGGCCATATTTGGCGACCTCAGCGTAGCCGGATCGCATTTCGCGCGGGGGCAACGTCGTCAGGGCGTCGGTATCGGCGAGCACGAGGCTCGGCTGGTGGAAGGCGCCGATCAGGTTCTTGCCCTGGGGCGTGTTGATGCCGGTCTTGCCACCGACGCTGCTGTCGACCTGGGCAAGGAGGCTGGTTGGGATCTGCACGAACCGGATGCCCCGGCGCAGGATCGATGCGGCGAAACCCGCGAGATCGCCGATGACGCCACCGCCGAGGGCGATGATGACGTCGCCGCGTTCGAGTTTCAGCGCCAAAAGAGCTTCGCTGAGACGGCCGAGCTCGGCGAAGCACTTGGTCGCCTCGCCGGGCGGCATCACGATCGTGCCGGCGTGGCGGCCGACGGCTGCCAATGATGCTTCGAGCGCCGGCAGGTGATGGCGTGCGACGTTCTCGTCGGTGACGACGGCCGCACGCGCCTTGCCGAGGCGGGCGACGAGCAGTTCGCCAGCGCGCGCGACAAGGTCGGGGCCGACGAGGATGTCGTAGGCCCGCGTGCCGAGATCGACGCGGACCGTCTCGCTGGCGACTGCGGTCGAGGGCGTCTCAACGTTCGTCATGTGGGAGTCCGTTGGCGGCTTCGGGCGGGTTCGCCGGCAGAGCGTCGCCGCCGAGATCGCGGCGGGCCGCAAGGGCGGCGACAATCTCGGCGACGATGACTTCGTGCGCGGTATCGCGGCTGTCGATGGTGATGTCGGCTTTCGCGTAGACCGGATAGCGCTGGTCCATCAGCGACCGCATCACGGCCACCGGATCGTCGGCCTTGAGCAGGGGGCGGTTGTCGCGTTTGGCAACCCGCCGCATCAGCACGTCGAGATCGGCCCGGAGCCAGACGCTGATGCCGCCGGCCTTGATGGCGTCGCGGGTATCCTCGTTCATGTAGGCGCCGCCGCCCGTCGCCAGCACCTGGGGGCCGTTGCCAAGCAGCCGCTTGATGACCTTGCGTTCGCCGTCGCGAAAATAGGCCTCGCCGTGGTCGGCGAAGATGTCAGGGATCGACTTTAGGGCTGCGCGCTCGATTTCCTCGTCGGCATCGACGAACGGCAGGTCGAGCGCCGTCGCGAGGCGTCGGCCGATCGATGACTTGCCGCATCCCATGAGGCCGATCATGACGATGGAGCGGCCGCCGAGCAACCGGCGCACCTGCTGGACCTTGGCCAGGAATTCGCCGCGGTCGCGCTTCTTCCAGCCGAATCGAATCATTGCGCGGTTCCGCGTCGCGACCCGGCGCCCGTCGCGTTCGCGTTCACCGTTCTGCCGGGCCGGGTGCTTTTGATCGTCCATCTCATTGCCCGCTATCCGCCTGATTGCAAGGAGCTAACGCCGTTACCGCAGAATTCATCCCAAGGTTCGAGAGGTGCGCGAGCCGTCCCAGTCTTGGCGCCCTATCGGCACAATGTACAGGACATCCGATGCCCAGTCTTTTCAGGTTCCTGATGGTGGTTTCCGTGCTGGCAGGTGCTACCGCAGGCGGCCTCTACGTCCTGTCGGAGTTTTTCGAGCCTGAGGCGAAGGAGGTCACGCAGCCTTTGCCCGGCGTCAAGGTGCGACGTCAATAGGGGTTTTGTGGCTATGGCTTGGCCGAGTACCCGAGCACTGCTCCTCGTCCCGGCCGTCACCTTTTCGCTGATCACCGTCTGCTGCGTGCTGCTAAACGCCGGAGGGGCATCCGCCCAGGACGGTTGGAACCCGTTCGGGAGCGATAGCCGACGCGGTCGCGCGCCGGCCTCATCGTCGACGGACGGGGCAGGCGTCAGGCCGGGTGATCGGCCGCTCGAAATGCCGGGCGGCGTGCGGGACGACGTACCGGAGCGAGCGCCAAGGCCCAATAGCCCGTCGGCGAGTGACGGTTATAGGCCGGGGGGCTCGCCGCCCGGTGCCGGCGCCATGGCAGTAGAGCGGGGCGAACTAGCGCCGGTCGACGTCCCTCCCGCGCCGGCTCAGCCTCCCAATCCTTATCGGTCGGCGGTCCCACCTAGACCGTCACCGTCACCTGCGCCGTGGATACCGCCGCGGTCTGCCGACGCGGTGCCACCGCCACGTAGCCTTGCACCTGTGCCGCGCGATCGCGCATCCCAGCCTCCGCCCGGCTGGCGACCGCAGATACAACCTTCGCGCCAGCAGATTTCGCCCGGACGCAGCCCCCTTCGTGCGGTGGTCGCGTCGACCCTGAGTGGGCTCGGAGATACCGATGCCAAGCTGCTCGAAGATATCGTCGGCGGCCTCGAGCTCCCGTCAAAATCGGCGGCGGTCGCGTCCCTGTGGCCACGGATCTGGTCTGAAGCGGGCCGCGGCGGGCCGCTGTC
>LNEA01000702.1 GCA_001464855.1 Rhizobiales bacterium Ga0077530 | reverse complement strand
AAGGAAGCATCGGTAAACGAGCAGATCGACCGGATGCGGCACGCCGCTACACGCTCACTGCTCGAGCGCGACGACGTCATCATCGTCGCGTCGGTTTCTTGCATCTACGGTATCGGCTCCGTCGAAACCTACACGGCGATGACACTGCAGGTCGAGGTTGGCGATCGCCTGTCGCGCGACCAGCTTCTCGCCGATCTCGTGGCGTTGCATTACCGGCGGAACGATGCCGCGTTCGCGCGTGGCGCCTTCCGCGTGCGCGGCGACACCGTCGAAGTATTCCCGGCGCATTTGGAAGATCGCGCGTGGCGGATCACACTGTTCGGCGACGAGATCGAGACGATCACCGAGTTCGATCCGCTCACTGGCCAGAAATCCGACGAGCTGAAGCTCGTCAAAGTCTACGCCAACTCGCACTACGTGACGCCCAAGCCGACGCTGCAGCAGGCGGTGGGGTCGATCAAGGTCGAGCTCAAGCAGCGGCTGGAAGAGTTGAACGCGACCGGCAAGTTGCTCGAAGCGCAACGGCTGGAACAGCGCACGCTGTTCGACATCGAGATGATGGAGGCGACTGGATCGTGCGCCGGCATCGAGAATTATTCGCGCTATCTCACCGGGCGCAATCCCGGCGAGCCGCCACCGACGCTGTTCGAGTACCTGCCCGACAACGCGCTCGTATTTTGCGATGAGAGCCACGTCACGGTGCCGCAGATCGGCGGCATGTTTCGCGGCGACTACCGGCGCAAGGCGACACTCGCCGAGTTCGGATTTCGATTGCCCTCGTGCATGGATAACCGTCCCTTACGCTTCGAGGAATGGGACGCCATGCGGCCGGAGACGACGTACGTTTCGGCGACGCCGGGTGGCTGGGAATTGGAGCAGACCGGCGGCACATTCGTCGAGCAGGTGATCCGGCCGACTGGGTTGGTCGATCCGATGGTCGAGGTGCGGCCCGCGAAATCGCAGGTCGACGATCTACTCGATGAGGTGCGCCAGGTGTCGCGCGCCGGCTATCGCACGCTGGTGACGGTGCTGACGAAGCGCATGGCCGAGGATCTCACCGAGTACATGCACGAGACGGGCATCCGCGTGCGCTACATGCACTCCGACATCGAGACGTTGGAGCGCATCGAGATCATCCGCGATTTGCGATTGGGCGCGTTCGATGTGCTGATCGGCATCAACCTACTGCGCGAAGGATTGGATATACCGGAATGCGGACTGGTTGCGATCCTCGATGCCGACAAGGAAGGGTTTCTGCGCTCGGAGACGTCTCTCATCCAGACGATCGGTCGCGCCGCGCGTAACGTCGATGGCAAGGTGATCCTCTACGCCGATAAGATCACCGGCTCGATGGATCGCGCGATGGGCGAGACCGATCGTCGGCGCGAAAAGCAGCTTGCGTGGAATGCCGAGCATGGCATCACGCCGGAAAGCATCCGCCGCTCGATCGGCGATGCGATGGCGTCGGTGTACGAGCAGGATCACGTGACGGTCGACACCGGCCTCGCGGACGGCGCCGTCGTTGGCCACAACCTCGCGAAGGTGATCGAGGACATGGAGCGGCGGATGCGCGATGCCGCCGCCGATCTCGAATTCGA
>LNEA01000701.1 GCA_001464855.1 Rhizobiales bacterium Ga0077530 | reverse complement strand
CTCGTCGCCAGCACCGGCGTCAATCTCCGCCGTTGCGGCCCCAATCCCAGCGGCGCCGCAATCCATTCGTCGCGCACCCGCTCGAGGCCATTGTCGAGAGCCTTGGCGAGCGCCAGCGTCGTCTCCTGGCGCTTGAGGAAGTGCGGGTTGCCGGGGCCCGGATCGAGCCAGTGATGGGAATAGAGATCCGGATCAGTCCACTCCTTGAGGATGGCGCTCGCGATGTTGGCGATATTCGTCGCGATCGACTTGGCGAAGGCGCAACGATAGGCGCGATCGTCAGCGTGTTTCGATGGCGCCTCGAACAGCGCCGTCTCGAGCGCGCCGAGCCCCTGGATGGCGACGCGCTTTCCCGTCAGCGCCACTGGATCGAGCGCGCTCGGATCGCGTTCGCGCAGCGTCGCCGCCACTTGCCGCGCACCAAGGCCCCGTCGATCCGGCCAGAAGAACAGACGCTCGAGCCGATTGCCCGTCGCGATGGGACCGAAACGAATGTGCTCGATGCGCCCCCACGACGACACCAGCCCGTCGAAGGCGCGATCCACCCCGCGCCGTCGCTCACCGGTCTGCCGGGTGCAATAACCGTCGAGTTCCTTGGCCAGCGTCTGCGCCGAAGTAACAACCGCCGCGTATCCCGGCCGTATGTGCGTTTCCAGCGCCTGTCGCGCCAACCCCGCATGATCGAATGTGGTCGCCTCCTGCGCGCGACCGGCGCTCGTCATCGCGATGAGCGCGATCAGCACCGCACCCGCGACTCCGACCCTTCCGCTTGGCACCCGCATCAACTCACCCTCACAGCGAATTCACGAACGCAACGAGGCGTCGGCGCTCTTCGAGCGACAGCCCGGCGAACGCGTCACGGGCGCGCTGCGCTTCGCCGCCATGCCAGAGGATCGCCTCGGTCACGTTGCGCGCGCGGCCATCGTGCAGAAAAAACGTGTGCCCGTTGACAGTCTCGGTCAGACCGATGCCCCACAGCGGCGCGGTGCGCCATTCGCGCCCATCCGCCAGCCCTTCCGGGCGCCCGTCGGTGAGGCCATCGCCCATGTCGTGCAGGAGGAAATCGGAATATGGCCAGATCTTCTGCTGTCGCAGATGCGGGTCGAACGAGGCGTCGCCGGTCGTGAAGCTCGGCGTATGGCAGGCCGCGCAGCCGCTCGCGTGGAACAACTGCTTACCGGCGAGAATATCGGGCGAGGCCGCGTCGCGTCGGCGGGGTACCGCGAGGTTGCGCGCGTAGAATCCGACGAGATCGAGAAGCTTGGCGCTGATTTCAACTTGCGGCGTTCTCTCCGAGTCGCCGTGCAGCGCCTTACGACAGCGCACTTGCAGGGCCGTGCAATCGCCCCACGCTTGTGGATTGATCCAGGTGCCGATGCCGACATCACCCGAGAACGCTTCCGCGCTCTGCTGGAGCACCGTCGGTTGCCCCGCCTTCCAACCGAAGCGGCCGAGCATCAGCCGCTTGTGCTCGACCGACCAGGACTGATTGGCGCGTCCCGAGATGCCGTCGCCGTCACGATCGTCGGGATCGGCGCGCGCGAGAATTGCCTCGGATGGAATCGCCTCGATCAACCCGAGACCGATCATCTGCGGCGCCATGCGCGGCGAGATCATCGTGCGGGGATGCAACGGGCCATACCCGAGATCGGCAATGCGATAGCTCGGCCGCCGCAGCGAAACGACCTCGCCGCCCGCAAGCGACACCGGGACTTCGTCGTATGTGACGACCATTCGCCCCTCGCCGACGTGCCCCTGAACGCCCAATTCCTGAAGCTGCGTGCCGTACGTCGGTTCCGGGACGACTGCAAGCCGCCCCTCCGCCAGACCTTGGCGCTGTGCGTCGGTCTCGGGCGGGATCGACAAGCGAAGAAACATCGATACCGAGCGATCCTCGATCCGATCGCTGCGCGGCGGATGTCCACGTCCATCTTTGAGGTGGCAGCTCTGGCACGCGCGTGCGTTGTAAAGCGGTCCGAGCCCGTCCGACGATTTTGTCGACGACGGCGCGGACACCCAGAATTTGCGGAAGACCGCGTTGCCGAGCTTGAAATCGAG
>LNEA01000700.1 GCA_001464855.1 Rhizobiales bacterium Ga0077530 | reverse complement strand
GTCTTCAAGGAGATGAAGGCGCGCGACATCAAAACCGTCGCCACCATCCCGGACGGCGGATTGACGAGCCTGCTCCAGATGGTCGTCGCCGACAAGGACATGCGCCTTGTGACGCTGTCGACCGAGGAGGAGGGCATCGGCGTCGTGACCGGGCAGTGGCTCGGCGGCACGCGGGCGATGATCGCGATGCAATCGTCGGGAGTCGGCAACTGTATCAACGCCCTCGGCATCCCCGTGACGATGCGCACGCCGTGCCTGATGCTGGTGACGATGCGTGGCCAGTGGGGCGAGTTCAATCCGTGGCAGGTGCCGATGGGGCAGGCGACGCGGACGGTGCTCGAGGCAGTGGGTGTGCGGTGCTTCCCGGTCGAGCGCGCCGAGGAGATCGGCGAGGTATTCGCCGCCGCCGCCGACATCGCGTTCAATAGCACCGTGTCGGCCGCCGTGCTGGTCAGCCAGCGCGTGATCGGCGCCAAGGGTTTCGGGCAGAAGTGAGAACCATCCAATGAGCAATCCAGCAACAAGCGCCAGCCCGGCACCGAACAAGATTTCGCGCCGCCCGTTCGTCGCAGCCCTTCTCAAGCAGCGTGGCAATGCGCTGGTCGTCCCCGGTCTCGGCAGCCCGACCTGGGACATCTCGGCGTCGGGTGACTCGCCGGACTATCTCTATTCATGGGGCGGCATGGGCCTTTCTGTCTCGACCGCACTCGGCGTTGCGCTGGCGCGGCCCGACCGCCGCGTCCTCGTGATCACCGGCGACGGCGAGATGATGATGGGCATCGGCTCACTCGGTGTCGTCGCCGATCAGGCGCCCGCGAACCTCGGCATCCTCGTGCTCGACAACGAGCATTTCGGCGAGACTGGTCGCCAAAACGGCCTGACGGGCACGCGCACCGATCTCTGCAAAGTCGCGGAGGGTTTTGGTATCGCCAAGACGATGCTGGTGACGGAGGACGCACAGATCGGCGCGCTCGCCGATCTGATGTTCAAGCAGCCCGGTCCGACATTCGCCGTCGCCAAGATCGCGATCACCGAGGATCCCTGGGCGTTGCCGGTGAAGGATGGCGCAGCGATCGCGCGCCGCTTCCGCATCGCACTCGGCGTCGAGAAGGCGTGAGGACCAGGGCACAACGCTAAGAGCCTGCAAAGGGCCGACCAACAGGGAAGCACACAAGTCGGGAGTGACCGCCGTTGTCGACATTGCAGGCAACTAGAAGCAGCACCCAGACGTCGTCGAAGCTCGACTTCGACGCCGTCATCATCGGCGCCGGCATTTCCGGGCTTTATCAGCTCCTGAAACTCCGAGAGCTCGGCTTGCGCGTAAAGGTGTTCGAAACGGGCACCGGCGTCGGCGGCACCTGGTACTGGAACCGCTATCCCGGCGCGCGCTTCGATTCGGAGAGCTGGTCGTACGGCTATTCGTTCTCGAAGGAGCTGCTGCAGGAGTGGGACTGGACGGAGCACTTCTCGCCCCAACCGCAGACGCTGAAGTATTTGAATTTTGTCGCCGACAAGTTCGATCTGCGCCGCGATATCCAGTTCAAGAGCCGCGTCACCGCCGCCCACTACAAGGAGGTTGATCGGAGCTGGGATCTGACGCTCGAAGACGGCAGCCGATACAGCACGCGCTTCCTCGTCACCGCGATCGGCCCGCTGTCGACGCCGACCATGCCGCGCATCGAGGGCGTCGAGAGCTTCAAGGGCGAGGCCTATCATACGGCGCAGTGGCCGCACACGCCGGTGAGCTTTGAAGGCAAGCGCGTCGGCATCATCGGCACCGGCGCGACCGCCGTGCAGACCATCCAAGAGGTCGTCAAGACGGTCGGCCATCTGACCGTCTTCCAGCGCACGCCGAACTGGTGCGCGCCCCTGCACAACGCCAAGATCACGCCTGAGGAAATGCGCGAAATAAAAACGCGCTACGACGAGATCTTCGCGCGCTGCAAGGAAACCAACGCGTGCTTCGTCCACACGCCTGACATGCGCGGCACCTTCGAGGTAAGCGATGAGGAGCGCGAGGCGGCGTTTGAGCGGCTCTACAATACGCCGGGCTTCGGCATCTGGCAGGGCAACTTCAAAGACATCCTGACCGACCGCAAGGCGAACGCGGCAATCTCGGAATTCGTCGCGCGCAAGATTCGCGAGCGCGTGAAGGATCCGGCCATCGCCGACAAGCTGACGCTCGAGACGAAATACTACGAGGCCTACAACCAGCCGAACGTGAAACTCGTCGACATCAAGGAAACGCCGATCGAGCGCATCACGGAGACGGGCATCCAGACCAGCGATACGTCATACGAATTCGACATGATCATCTATGCCACCGGGTTCGACGCAATTACCGGGAGCTTCCATCGCATCGATTGGCGCGGAGTGGGCGGACGCAATCTAAAGGACGCGTGGACCGGTGGTCCGAAGACCTTCGTCGGTGTTCAAGTCGAAGGCTTCCCCAACATGTTCATGGTGGTCGGACCACACACTGCACTCGGCAACATCCCGCGCAGTATCGAGTACAATGTCGAATGGGTGGCGGACCTTATCGCCTTCATGAAAGAGCACGATCTGACGTACGCCGATCCGCGTCCCGAGTCTGTCGCGGCCTGGACCGACAATGTGCGGGCGGCCGGCGAGGGCCTGCTGACCAACGAGATCGATTCCTGGATGACCGGCATCAATTCCAATGTCGAGGGCAAGCA
>LNEA01000699.1 GCA_001464855.1 Rhizobiales bacterium Ga0077530 | reverse complement strand
GATCGGCACCATCAGCGCGCGTCCGCCACCTTCGCGGAACTTGCGGAACGCCTGCGCCGTCTGGTTTTTGCGCGCCGGCGGATAGTCGCTCGCGCGCAACATCACGCAGCTCGCCGACGTCATGCCCGCGAGAACCTTGTCGAGCTGGCGCTTGAGACCGCCGCCTTGGGTCGGACGGTTGCAGATGAAGACGCGCGTCTTCTGCATGATACCCGATGCGTGCGTGATCGTGATGTCGGCCGCCGGTAGCTCGTCGCCGAGATCGGCGCGGCGCACGGTCATCGTGACGGCATCGCCCCACTCGGCACGCGCCAGCTCCAGCGCCGACGTCAAGACGCCGAGCAGCTCTAGATCGTCGGACGGCATTTCCGCTTCCGACAAACTCGCAAAGCGCTCCCAACTGGCGCGGAAGTCGATCTGGTTCGCTGCCAGCGCCGCAGGTGGCATGGACGACGCGCCGCCGCCGAAACCGAACCCGAGTGCCGCCGCCAGCGTCGAAATGAACCCCGCGCCGTCGCCCGCATCCGGTTCGATCGCCGGCGTATCGTCATTGGCAGCCCGCGCCTTGAGGCGCGCCTGCGCGTCCTCGAGCAGGCGGCGCGTCGAGAGGCCGCCAAGCTCCGCAATGAAATCGGCGCCGAACAACTTCGTAAGGTCGGCGGCCGCGAGATCGACGCCGCGCGAGATGGCGTGTTGCTGAACGCGGCGCGACAGGATGAGCCGCGCCTCCTCGGCCGTGCGGCTCTCGAGCAGCGCGACTGGACCGGATTTTTCGATGCGGTCGATGTACGACTGGGCGAGCACACTACGCACCTGGTCGTAAAAGTCTCCGAGGCACGAGATCAGCACGAGCGACGTCGGCACCCGGTTGGCGATCTGGATCAGGTCGCGCACGGCTTTCTGGAAACGCTCTTCCGCATCCGGGAAGAAGCGCAAGTCCTCAACTTGGTCGATGCAGAAGACGAGCGCGGCGCGGTCGACTGTCCACATCAGCTTGCCGAGACTCTCGATGATCTCGAACGCGCGGCCTTCGCCGCTGCTCGGATCGAGAGCTGCGACGGATGCCTGCGTCAACTCGTTGAGCGGGCGGCCGTAGAGATACTGGCGAACGCGCTGGTCGATGCGCGGATCGGCACGCTGGAGATAGAGCAGCGCGCGCACGATGTTGATGTCGAGTTCCTGCTCGGCAAAGGTCGGGCTCGCGACGATGTCGTCGGCCAGCGCCACGATGAGCTTGGCAAGTTCGTCCTCGTCGAGCTTCGATTCCGTGAGCTGGGTGAGTTGCGCATCGGTGAGTGCGGCGGCAGCAAGTTTATTGGTCAGGCGTGCGAGACCGCTTTCGCCATCACCGTCCGGATCGTAGGGCTTCTCCAGCGAAGCGACGAGGCGGCGGAGGTAATAGTCAGCGTAGCTGGACACGTCCGGCGTCATCTGGGCGTAGCCGAAATAGGCAGTGCCGGCGCGATGTGCCGCAGTCCTGAGCGCGCGGATGAGGTGGGTCTTGCCTGCGCCCGACTGGCCGTGGAACAGCAGCAGTCGCGCCGGCGTCACCGCGCCCTGCGATCCCGCGATCGACGCCAGCAGGCCCTCGAACTTAGCGCGCGCCGGGCGGTGCACAGCCGCGACATCGACGGGATCGGCCCGCCAGATGTCATCCTCCCAGGTTATCGAATGCTCGAACGCCGTCGCGAAATTCTCGACCGGGGGCACCTTGTCAACCGCACGCTGCATGTTGTTCTTGTTCCTCGACTTCATCGACGCAGAAATTGAACTGGACTCGATTGAGAGCTACTCGTCGACGCGCACGAAATGCCACACGGTGTTCTTGAAAACGGTCGCCGATGCCTGGATTTCGTCGAGGTATCGCTTGTCGCGAAGATCCGACGTCCCGAGCGCCAGCAGGCCCGTGCGATGCGCCTCCGTGAGCATCGCCTTGAACTCGATCTCGCTGAGACCCCAGCCTGGATGGTGCTCCTGCACCGCGCTCCATAACTGTGAGATGAAAACCTTGCGGCTGCCCGACCAACCGATCGCCAGCGGGCGCGCCAACTCACGCAGCGCCCGTGCGAAGCCGTCCGGACCGGGTCGTTCGGCGAGAACGGGCTTAGCAGCGACGACCGGCGCCGGCTTACCAATCGGCGCAATCCGCGCCGGCGCACTCGGCGTACGCTCGCGTGGTGGCGTACTCGTCGCAGGGCTTGGCGCGGCGCGATTCGCGCTGGCATGACCACTCGGCGCCAGCGGCCAGTCGAGCGCGCCCGTCACGAAGCCACGCAGCAGCGCGGTCCGCAGCGCGACGACGCTGCCGCCCGTCGCGCCCACAGCTTCAGCGGCCAGTCCCGCGACGAGGCGGCCATCGGTGCCGAAGTCGCGCGGCCGGACAGAAAGCTGGCCAGCCAGAAGTCGGCCGGCCTTCGCTGACAAACCAGTTTTCGTTCCCAGATCGCGCTGCAAGCGATTGCCGAACGCACGGTCGAGTGCCAGCAGCGCCAGCGCATTCCGCAGCCGCGACGCGCTTGGCGTCGATTTGAGCTTCAATCCATGGGCCGCCGCAACAATCGCACAGCCGAGCCCCTCGACCTTGCCGAGCCCTTTCATGCGCCGCGCCGTCAAGCCAGGTGTCCCCAGCGCCTTGGCGACCAGAAGTCCATCGCGCACTGACGGCCAGTCGTCGGCTCCAGCCGCGGCGGCATCGGCGATGCTGGAGCCGACGAAGCGATCGGCCTGTCGGCGACCGGTCTCCGTGATCCGCAGCCTTGACGCCTGCCGGACGATCAACTGCTCGCGCACATGCGTCGCGACAAGTCGACTGACGAGCAGTCGCCACTCCGCCGCCTCGACGACCGAAGCGACCAAAGGTTGCAGATCCCGCGCGAGCTCGGCTTCGCTCGCCGTACCGTCCCCAACGCACAGCCGCACGAGAACGAGCGCGCTCACCCGCGTCGCGTCGATCCGCGCCGGCTCCGTGCGGGGCGCGTCCATTGCCGCCATCGCCATGATCTCAAGCCCCCAAGCCTTAAGCCCCCAAGAAGCTGCCACGAGCACGCCATGCTGCGCCCGATTGAACAGCGCAACAGAGACTCGATCTCTTGCCGGAGACGCATACAGGCCCGGATTTTCCAGGCGCACCAAGAACGACTCGACCGTCGACCACGACAACGCGAGCGTTGTCGGCCATTCGGAAGATTGTGAGCGTTCCCTCGCGAACTACCCTCGCCGGGGTCCCTCGACCCGGCCGAATCACCGTGGATTCAATGTCATTTTGCGAGAGGCCGTAAAAATCGCCAAGCGAAATCAGTCCCACCATCGGTCGGCGCCGGTGCGGTGCGCGCATCCGGCAACGGAGCGGCTGACTTAAAATTCGCGCGACGAGGCCAACGGCCCAAATAATGTCACGAAGATTCCATCTCTTAGGGTACGGCAGGACGGGATTGATCACGCATGACGGGACTGAGACAGCGGCTTCCGACACATGGGATCCGCATGGGGCAGCTGCGTGGTCACGACACCGGACGAAATTGAGCGCGAACGGGTCTTTAACTTAGTCCGGACGCGTTGGGTTAACGGGAAATTAACCGTCCGGCGGAATAGTGGGCACGTAGTTGTATACCGTGCCCGAGGGCAGGAGTGGGACGTCATGTATCGCGTAGTCGTGGGGGTAATGGTCGGCCTTATGTCGACCGGTTGTAGCCTCAATTCCCAATCACTGACCGCCGGATTCACGGATTCAGCACCCGTCAGCCGCACCCGCCAGACCTCGCTCGGCGGCGATCTCACGACCCGCTCGCCGACCCAGTCCACCGAGCGCCAGCGCGTCGCCAGCCTCGACACAGCGCGCAAGGCCAGCCCCTCGGAGCGCGCGCCCAAAGGCGCCCTCGCCGACCGGGACTACTCAGGCACCCTCCTCAACCCGGAGGCCGCACGCGAAGCCATCAATCAGTACCGCAAATCTAAGGGCCTCAAGCCGCTCAAACTTGACGCCGAACTGACCACCGCAGCACGTGCGCACGCCAACGATCTCGCGAAGTGGGACCGCATCTCGCACTACGGCTCCGACGGC
Organism: Rhizobiales bacterium Ga0077530; assembly: GCA_001464855.1. Classification (GTDB taxonomy): domain Bacteria; phylum Pseudomonadota; class Alphaproteobacteria; order Rhizobiales; family Hyphomicrobiaceae. The sequence continues at coordinate 3,667 of LNEA01000699.1, read as the reverse complement.
TCGAACCCCTGGGATCGCGTCAAGCGCGCCGGCTACAACGCCAAGCTCGCGGCTGAGAACGTCGGCACCGGGCAGGTGTCGTTCACTGAGGTGCTGAAGGGCTGGCAGGAAAGTCCCGGCCACAACAAGAACCTGCTGCAGGCCGAAGCCCAACACATGGGCATCGCATTGGTCCAGGATCCCAAGACCGAGTTCAAGACCTTCTGGACCCTGGTCATCGGTTCGCGGCTCTGATCGCCCCGCCTGCAAGGCACCCGATAATCGCACCCACGACGGCGCCAGCCGACCTTGTGTGTCGGGTTGTGTTGCGCTCTATGGGCCGGAAACTTCTTTCGCCGGCCACCATTTAGCGCGCCGGCCCGCGATGGGCGCTGGATGGCAACGGTCACACTCTCCTTCGACAACGGCCCCGACCCTGTCGTCACGCCGCACGTCCTCGACATCCTGAGCCGACATGGCATCAAAGCGACGTTCTTCGCCGTCGGCCAGCGGGTGGAGGAACCCCAGGGCTACGCTCTCATTGCCCGAGCGCGCCGCGAAGGCCACTGGATCGGCAATCACACCTATTCGCACACCGTCCCGTTTGGAATGCTGGCGAACCAGGAGACAGCCGTTGGCGAGATCGACCGGACGAACGCGCTGATCGGCGCAATCGCCGAGCCTCATCACCTCTTCCGCCCGTACGGTGGTGGCGGCATCCTGGACGCCCGGATACTGAACCCCGCCGCGGTACGCTGCCTTTGCGACAACGGGCAGTCCTGCATCACGTGGAACGCGATCCCGCGCGATTGGGCCGATCCTGAAGGCTGGGTCGACACCGCGTTACGCCAAATCGGCGAACAGGAAGAAACCTTATTGGTGCTCCACGACATCCAAAGTGGGGCGATGGATCGGCTCGAAGTGTTCATTGACCGCGCCCGCGCCGCGGGTGCGACATTCCGCCAGGAATTCCCGCCCTCCTGTATCCTGATTTGGCACGGCAAAGCGACGCGAGATCTCACCCCTTTCGTCTCGACGACGCCGTTCGTCGCATAGGACGGCTTTCCGTCTCGGCGCGCCCGGGCTATACCGCGCGCAGCACGCATCCCCTCGCCGACCGGAGCCCCAAATGACCGCCATCGTCGATATCATTGGCCGCGAAATCCTCGACAGTCGCGGCAATCCGACCGTCGAGGTCGACGTGATGCTGGAGGATGGCGCCATCGGGCGGGCCGCGGTCCCCTCGGGCGCCTCCACAGGGGCGCATGAAGCCAACGAACTCCGCGACGGCGACAAATCCCGCTACCTGGGCAAGGGCGTGCTGAAAGCGGTGGACGCGGTCAACGGCGAGATCTTCGACACGCTCTCCGGCATGGACGCCGAGGACCAGCGCCGGATCGATGCGGCGCTGATCAGCCTCGACGGCACGCCGAACAAATCCCGCCTCGGCGCCAACGCGATCCTCGGCGTCTCACTCGCCACAGCCAAGGCCGCCGCGCTGGCCCGCGAGCTGCCGCTCTACCGCTACGTCGGCGGCACCAATGCGCGCATCCTCCCGGTGCCGATGATGAACATCATCAACGGCGGCGCCCACGCCGACAATCCGATCGACATCCAGGAATTCATGATCATGCCGGTCGGCGCCGATACGTGCGCCGAAGCCATCCGCATGGGCGCCGAGGTTTTCCACACGCTGCGCAAGGGCCTCCATGACGCCGGCCATAGCACCAACGTCGGCGACGAGGGTGGATTTGCGCCGAACCTCAAGAGCGCCGACGAGGCGCTCGGATTCATCATGAAATCGATCGAGGCGGCCGGCTACAGGCCGGGCGACGACATGGTGCTGGCGCTCGATTGCGCCGCGACCGAATTCTACAAGAAGGGCAAGTACGAGATTTCGGGCGAAGGCAAATCTCTCGACGGCCCCGGCATGGCCAAGTACCTCGCCGACCTCGTCAGCCGTTATCCCATCGTCTCGATCGAGGACGGCATGTCCGAGGACGATTGGGACGGCTGGAAGGCGCTCACCGATTCAGTTGGCAGCCGCTGCCAGCTCGTCGGCGACGACCTGTTCGTCACCAACACCAAGCGCCTCTCGCAAGGCATCGCCCGCGGCATCGCCAACTCGATCCTCGTCAAGGTCAACCAGATTGGATCGCTCACCGAGACCCTGGATGCCGTCGACATGGCCCAGCGTGCCCGCTACACGGTCGTGATGTCGCATCGCTCGGGCGAGACCGAGGACTCCACGATCGCCGATCTGGCGGTCGCAACGAACGCCGGTCAGATCAAGACGGGCTCGCTCTCGCGCTCGGATCGGCTCGCCAAATACAACCAGCTCATCCGCATCGAGGAGCAGCTCGGCGATACCGCCATGTACGCCGGACGCTCGGTGATCCGGGGCGGCTCCGCCAAGGCGTGAGGGCTGCCCGCGCGCAGCTCTTATCAACCCGCAAGGAACAGGTGGAAGAGCTGCGCGTAAGGGATAGCTATTGATAACTTTTTGACATATACGAGCGCGTATTGGCGCAGCCGCTTGAAGTCGAGTAGCCGATGCCACATATCCGACGCTCTACACGATCCAGTGCTTGATAAGCAGCGATGGAGCCGCAGCGATGATGTCCGAGCAGATGTCCAAGGACAACGCCGACACGCTGCAAGCGGATGACCCCAACTGGCCTGATACCATGAACTGGAATGCCGATCGGCTCCGCGAGGAATGCGGCGTTTTCGGTATTTTCGGCCATGACGCCGCCGCCGCGATCACCGCGCTTGGCATGCACGCCCTCCAGCATCGCGGCCAAGAGGGTTGCGGCATCGTCACCTACGACGGCACGCGCTTCAACCAGGAACGGCGCCTCGGCCTTGTCGGCGACAACTTCAGCAAGGCGAGCGTCATCGAACGCCTGCGCGGCCGCATGGCGATCGGTCACAACCGCTACTCCACCACCGGCGACGTCGTCCTGCGCAACGTGCAGCCACTGTTCGCCGACCTCGACACCGGCGGATTCGCCGTCGGCCACAACGGCAACCTGACCAATGCGCTGACGCTCACCTCCGACACCGAGGTCATCCTCCATCTCATCTCGCGCTCGAAGAAGCGTCGCATCGTCGAGCGCTTCATCGACGCACTCCTGCAGATCGAAGGCGCTTACTCACTCGTCTGTTTGACCAACGACATGATGATCGGCGCGCGCGATCCCGTCGGCATCCGCCCGCTGGTTCTCGGCAAACTTGGTGACGCCTACGTCCTCGCCTCCGAAACCTGTGCGCTCGATATCGTCGGCGCGACCTTCGTCCGTGAGATCGACAATGGCGAGGTCGTCGTCATTACCGACGAGGGTGTGACGAGCCATCGTCCGTTCCCCAAACGGCCCGCCCGGCCTTGCATCTTCGAATACATCTATTTCGCCCGCCCAGACTCCATCTCCGGCGGGCGAAGCGTTTATGAGGTTCGCAAGAGCTTCGGCATCGAGCTTGCCCGCGAGTCGCTCATTCCCGCCGACGTGATCGTACCGATCCCGGATTCAGGCGTTCCGGCCGCGATCGGCTTCGCGCAGTTCTCGAGCATCCCCTACGAGCTCGGCATTGTGCGCAATCACTACGTCGGCCGCACGTTCATCGAGCCGGAGCAGCAGATCCGCGCGCTCGGCGTCAAGCTCAAGCATTCGGCCAACGTCGGCGTCAT
>LNEA01000698.1 GCA_001464855.1 Rhizobiales bacterium Ga0077530 | reverse complement strand
ATGCGCTCGTGCGCGCCCGGCGCCTCGCGCGCGCCGTTGAGCTTGCGCGCGGCGGCCTTGTAGACGGTGTCGATCAGGAACGTCGACTTGCCGCCGCCCGACACGCCGGTGACGCAGGTCAGCACGCCGAGCGGGATCGACGCGGTGACGTCCTTGAGGTTGTTGGCGCGAGCGCCGACGACCTTCAGCTTGCGCTTGGGGTCGATGGTGCGGCGCGCCTTCGGCATGGGGATCTCGCGCACGCCGGTGAGATATTCCGCGGTGAGACTAGCCGGGTTGGCGAGCAGTTCGGCGGGCGAGCCCTGGGCGACGATCTCGCCACCGTGGACGCCCGCGCCGGGGCCGATGTCGACGACGTAATCGGCGGCGAGGATCGCATCCTCGTCATGCTCGACGACGAGCACGGTGTTGCCGAGGTCGCGCAGATGTTTCAGCGTCACCAGAAGTCGCGCGTTGTCGCGCTGATGCAACCCGATCGACGGCTCGTCGAGCACGTAGAGCACGCCCGTCAATCCCGACCCGATCTGCGATGCCAAACCCGGAGCCGCGCGCGAGTGTCAGATAGTCGAGACCGACATCGTTGAGAAATTTCAGACGGTCCCGGATTTCCTTGAGAATGCGCGTCGCGATCTCGGACTGCTTCTGCGTAAAGGTCTTGGGCAGGTCCTCGAACCACGCGTTCGCCGCGCGGATCGACAGTGCCGTCACTTCGCCGATGTGTTTGCCGCCAACCTTGACGCTGAGCGCCTGTGGTTTCAGGCGATAGCCGCCGCACGTCGCGCATGGATGCGCGCCCTGGTAGCGCGACAGCTCATCGCGGACCCAGTCGCTGTCGGTCTCGCGCCAGCGCCGCTCGATGTTGGTGATCACGCCCTCGAACGCTTTCACGGTCTTGTAAGTGCGCAGGCCATCCTCGTAGGCGAACGTGATTTCCTCGCCGTCAGAGCCGAACAGGATCGCGTCCTGGATCTTGCGCGGCAGCTTGTCCCACGGCGTCGCCATGTCGAATTTGTAGTGCTTCGAGAGCGCGCGCAGCGTTTG
>LNEA01000697.1 GCA_001464855.1 Rhizobiales bacterium Ga0077530 | reverse complement strand
GCCGCCGCCGCCCTCGTACGCCACGAGTTCGCCGCGCCCACCGGATGCGGCCCGCTGATCCGCGTCGACGATCCACTGCGCGCGCTCGAACGTATCGCCGTCGCCGCCCGCGCACGGTTGCGTCCATCAGCGCGCGTCATCGCCGTCACCGGTAGCGCCGGCAAGACCGGCACCAAGGAAATGCTGCGCGCCTGCCTCGCGACCGCAGGCACCGTCCATGCGCCGGAAAAATCGTTCAACAACCACTGGGGCGTGCCGCTCACGCTCGCGCGGATGCCCGCCGGCGTCGATTTCGCCGTGATCGAGATCGGCATGAATCACGCCGAGGAAATCCGCCCGCTGACCCGCATGGCGCGCCCGCACATCGCGCTCATCACCAACGTGCTGCCCGTCCACGTCGGCAATTTTCCCGATGGCGAAGAGGGCGTCGCCCGCGCCAAAGCGGAAATCTTCGACGGACTGGTGCCCGGTGGACTTGCCATCCTGCCACGCGACAACCGGCACTCGGACTTTCTGATGACTGCCGCCAGCGCGCGCGGCGCCCGCATTATTACATTCGGCACGACCGCCGACGCCTTCGTCGGCGCGCGCGACATCAAGCTCGGCGATACCGGCAGCGAGATCATCGCAGAGATCGCCTATCGCCCGCTGCGCTATCGACTTGGCACGGTCGGCGTCCACATCGCCGTCAATTCGCTCGCCGTCGTCGCTGCGCTCGATGCCCTGCAACTGACCCTCGAAACAGCAACGAAACCCCTCGCCGGGATCACGCCGCCCGTCGGTCGCGGCGCCCGGACGGTGCTGAAAGCGGGCAACGGCTCGATCCTGCTGATCGATGAAAGCTACAACGCCAATCCCGCGTCCATGCGCGCCGCCATCGCTGTCCTCGGCGCAGTCTCGCGCAGCGCCTATCCGCGCCGCATTGCGGTCCTCGGCGACATGCTCGAACTCGGCGAGAGATCGGAGCAGTACCATCTCGAACTCGCCGCCCCACTTGCGGCAGCACAAGCGGACCGCGTCTTTGCCTGCGGGCCGCACATGCAAAAGCTGTTTGAGAAGCTGCCGCCCGCGCAACGCGGCGCATGGGCACCGGATTCGGCAGCGCTGATCGCGCACGTCGTGAGCACGCTCCTGCCGGGCGATGCCGTGATGGTCAAAGGCTCCCTCGGCAGCCGCATGGCGCCCATCGTCGCCGCGATCAAGGCGAGGTACGGCGGCGCGTAAACGCTTCGTTTCGCGTCTTCGACGCGAGAGGGGCTGCCGCCCCTTCAACCCCGCGCGGGGGACACCCCCGCGCCCCCGTCTTCTTGAGATTTGCAGTGCGGCGCTGATGTAGCGGCCGAAGGCCGCAAGGTCGGATCTCCAACCGGGGAGGCAGCTCCGCGGCGCCAGTAGCCGAAGGCGTTGGCGCCCGCGGAAATAAAAGGCCGCGGACAATTGCCCGCGGCCCGATTTTCTCAGCAGTGATGCAATGGCTCAGGTGCTGGTCGCTGCCGCCTTCGCCATCGCGACGCGGCGCTGACCGGCGAGCTTCTTCGCCTTGGTGCGGGCACCGATGGTGTTGCCGCGGATGCCACTTTCCTTCTTACGCGGAATGGCGTGGCCGGCCTTCTTCTTGCGCTTCTCGACGTTGCGCGGCGCGCGTACTGCACGGTTCGACATGACTACTTCTCCTCGAATGCGACGCGCGTAGCGCCGCCTGGTCCCTGGATCAATCCCAATCGCGCGGCGGGCGACGTTCGCGGTTACCACCGCCGCCGCCACCGCCCCGACGCTCGCCGCCACGGTCACCACCACGACCGCCACGATCGCCGCCGCGATCACCACCACGGCCGCCGCCGCCTTCACCCTCGCCACCTTCACCACCCTCGCGGGGTGGCTCGGGCGGAAGCTCGGCGCCGGTCTCCTGGTCGACGATGCGCATCGACAAGCGCACCTTGCCGCGATCGTCGAAGCCGAGCAGCTTGACGTAGACTTCCTGGCCTTCCTTCACGACCTCGCCGACCGTCTGCGGACGGCCGCGCGTGAGCTGCGAAATGTGGACGAGGCCGTCCTTCGGACCGAAGAAGTTCACGAATGCGCCGAACTCCATGATCTTGACGATCTTGCCCTTGTAGATCTTACCGACCTCGGGCTCCGACGTGATGCCGCGGATGCGGTTCAGCGCCTTCTCGATCGACTCGCGATTGGCCGACGCGATCTGGATCGTGCCGTCGTCCTCGACGTTGATCTTGGCGCCGGACTCCGCAACGATGTCGCGGATCACCGAACCACCCGAGCCGATCACGTCACGGATCTTGTCGACCGGGATCTTGATCGTCTCGATGCGCGGCGCGTGCTCGCCGAGCTCGCCACGGGCGCCGGTCAGCGCACGCGACATTTCGCCGAGAATGTGAATACGGCCGGCATGGGCCTGATCGAGCGCGACGCGCATGATCTCTTCGGTGATCCCGGTGATCTTGATGTCCATCTGCAGCGACGTGACACCGACTTCGGTGCCCGCGACCTTGAAGTCCATGTCGCCGAGGTGGTCTTCATCGCCGAGGATGTCGGAGAGCACCGCGAACTCGTTGCCCTCCTTGATGAGGCCCATCGCGATGCCCGCGACCGGCCGCTTCAACGGCACGCCGGCGTCCATCAGCGCGAGCGAGGTGCCGCACACCGTCGCCATCGACGACGAACCGTTCGACTCGGTGATCTCCGAGACGATGCGCATCGTGTAGGGGAACTCTTCTGGGCTCGGCAGGAGCGGATGCACCGCGCGCCACGCGAGCTTGCCGTGGCCGATTTCGCGGCGACCGGGAGAACCCATGCGGCCCGTCTCGCCGACCGAGTAGGGAGGGAAGTTGTAGTGGAGCATGAAGCGCTCCTTGCGTGTTCCCTCGAGCGCGTCGATCATCTGCTCGTCTTCGCCGGTGCCGAGCGTGGCAACGACCATCGCCTGCGTCTCACCGCGCGTGAACAGTGCCGAGCCGTGCGTCCGCGGCAGCACGTGCACCTCGGACTCGATGCGGCGCACCGTCTTGAGGTCGCGACCATCGATACGCTTGCCGGTGCGGATGATGTCTCCGCGCACGACGTCGGCTTCGAGCTTCTTGAAAACGCCGCCGAGCTTCGCCTGCAACGCCGGGTCAGCATCGCCCGTCACCATCGCCGCCATGGCCTTGGACTTGGCGGCGTCGATCATCGAATAGCGCTGCTGTTTCTCCGGCGTCGCGAATGCGGCGCGCAGATCCTGCTCGATCAGCCCCTTCATCTGCGCCTGCTCGGCGCTGGTGTCGGTCGGCTGGAAGTCCCACGGCTCCTTCGCCGCCTTCTCCGCGAGCTTGATGATCGCCTCGATCACCGGCTGGAAACCGCGATGGCCGAACATGACGGCCTCGAGCATCTGCTTCTCGCTGAGCTCCTTGGCTTCCGACTCGACCATCATCACGGCGTCATGGGTGCCGGCGATGACGAGGTCGAGATCGCTGTTGGCCATCTCGTCGATCATCGGATTGAGCACGAACTGGCCGCCGACCAGGCCGACGCGGGCGCCGCCGATCGGACCAAGGAACGGCAGGCCCGAAAGCGTCAGCGCAGCCGACGAGGCTACCAGCGCAAGAATGTCGGGATCGTTCTCGAGATCGTGGCTCAGCACCGTGATGACGATCTGGGTCTCGTTCTTGAACCCTTCGACGAACAGCGGGCGGATCGGACGATCGATCAACCGCGAGGTCAGCGTATCCTTCTCGGTCGGACGGCCTTCACGTTTGAAAAAGCCGCCTGGAATCTTGCCGGCGGCGAAAAACTTCTCCTGGTAATTGACGGTCAGCGGGAAAAAATCGATGCCCGGCTTCGGCTTTTTCGCGGCGACGACCGTGGCCAGCAGGCTCGTCTCGCCGTACTGGGCATAAACCGAGGCGTCGGCCTGGCGCGCCATGCGGCCCGACTCGAGCGTCAGCTTGCGACCGCCCCAATCAATCTCGACCTTGTGTGTATTGAACATATCCGTACGAGTCCTTCGTTCTCAACAGCTCGAGCGCCGCTGCCCCCCTGGGCCCGGCGCTAACTCAAAATTTGGGAAGCGGGTCGAGCTGTCCCCGCTTCGCCCCATCAACATCTCTTTCAGTCCGGATCAGCGGCGCAACTCGAGGCGCTCGATGATCTTCTGATAGCGGGTCTCGTCCACCTTGCGCACATAGTCGAGCAACCGGCGCCGCTGGCTGACCATTTTCAGCAGACCGCGACGGGAGTGGTTGTCCTTCTTGTGCTCTTTGAAGTGGTCCGACAGACCGTTGATCCGCTCGGTCAGAATGGCGATCTGGACTTCCGGTGATCCGGTGTCCTTGTCCTTCGTCGCAAAGCTCTTGATCACTTCTTGCTTACGCTCAGCAGTCAGCGACATCGGGTTGTCCTTTCGCTCTGGCGACCGGTTGCCCCGGCGCTCTCGGTTTGTCGGGTGATGGCAGGCAGGGCATCTGGGGAGATGTCGCGCCGCATCTGCGGCCACAGCCGGGATGTCGTCCAGCAGGGTCACGTACGGGCTCCGCACCCCGGTTCAGGGGTGCGCAAGACCGCTGCGTTATACACCAATGCGCTTTTGTGGCGAGCGAAATCTAGGCCAAAGCCGGGTCCGCCTTCAGTGACGGCACATTGCCGATCCAAAACTCCTTATACCGGCCGTCAGTGCACCCGGACAGGGCGCCAACCCGCCGCAACGGCTTCATTTTCGTTGCAGAACCAGCGCTCGCCCTTCGTGGTCTCGATCCGTACCTTTTCGTACCAGGGGCTCCACGGCATGTGGTAGATCCGGCCGCCGTTGGTAATATTGCCTTTGATCACACAATCGCCGGATGTACCCTTGACGGGACCGGTGTCGCGCGCCTGTGCCCAGCGACCGGCACGGTGGTCCCACGCAGTGACCGTCGGGGCCTGCCAAATGCCGACGCCGCGGGTCCGCGCCTCGGCTTCTTCAGCGACGTAAACGCTTGAATACTTGACGAAAGCCCAGGCGAAACCGCGGCGTACCATTTCGGCGTTAACGTCGGTCGCGCCCGAAAAGCAGATCGCGAGCGTCCGGCCGTATTTGTCCAAACCGCGGCTATCGCAGCGCACGGGCGTGCGGCCAACGAGCCGCTGCAATTCCTCGGTCGCAACCTGACCACACCGCCAAGTGCTGCCCTTCCCATCGCCGGCGCGGCTCGCGCACTGCTGGTCGCCCTCCGGCGCGTCGATGCCCTCGAGCCGGATGCGCGTGCCGTCGATCTCGATCGTGTCGCCATCGACAACCCGCGCGATCCCCTGAATACCCGGCTGCCGGCTCTCCGGCGTTGCCTGCCCGGGCATCGCACCGCCGGACACAACGCTCGGACCCGGCATCCTGGCGGATGTCGTACCCCAGATGGCGGCGGGGATCGCCAGCGTCGCGCCCAGAGCGGCGGCGACCAATTGGCGGGTTGCATAGACGAGAAAACGGGGGCGAAACATGGGCTTCTCCTTTCGGAAAAGCCTCGATGATTCGCATGGTCCAGTGGAGGCTGAATCGTGACGACCGGCCGCTGCATCGCCACAATGCAGTTATTAAAAAAAAGAGGCACCACAACGCATTACGTTGTGTGCCTCGTTCTAGGTCGTCATCTGGAACCCACACGTGCAGCGGACACAGGTGGACAATCTCAACGTGCCGTTGTCCGCCAAATTACGCAACCTTAGATTGCGGTTTTGCACACTTAGATCGGACGCTGCAGCAACGCCACCGCAGCCCCGAGCAGCAGGATACCCGCCGATACGCCGAGCCCCGCGGCGAGGCTACCGGTCATGTCAGCCAGATATCCGGTCGCTGCTGGACCGAAGCACTGCAGCACCGAGAAGAACAGCGTGAATGCGCCCAGGACCTCGCCCCAGAGCGACTGGGGCATGGCCGATTTGACGAATGTGGTGATCGCCGCCGGCACCATGAAGAAGCATCCAAAAAGCAGTGCCGACACGATCAGTACCGGCAAGCCGCCGCCCATCAATGGCATCGCGGCGCCGATTCCGACTGTCGCCATCACTGCCGCGAACGGACGCCCGGCGGGCCAAACCGCCATCGGCCACGCCCAGATCCTGAGCGACAGCATGGTGGAGAGTCCCAGCGCTGCCCAGACTGTCGCGATCTCGCCGCCGCCAAAACCTTGCTCCCGCATCCAGGCGACGATGAACGTCATGTAGGCGAAGTATCCGAGCGCGAAACACCCATAGCCGACGAACAGTGGCCACAGCGGACCTTTCGCCCAAGGTGTGGCGGCACGCGTGGCTGGAGGCGCTATGACGGGCCGTGCGGCAAGCGTCGCGAAGAGGCTCATGACCAATGACATCACTCCGAGCAACAGCCACGCCTCGGGCCACGCGGCGTCGCCACGCGCATGGAGCAGCAACGGCAGAGTGATTGCGGAAATCAACAACCCGAGGCCGCCGCCCGCAAAATAGATGGCGATCGCGGATGCGGCCCGACGTGCGTCGCGCGGAAATATGCTTGCCGCCAGAACGCCGCCGGTGATGAACACGTACGCGGCGAACACGCCGCTGATCAGGCGGATCGCGGAAATGACGGCGAAGTCTCGCACGAACGCCGTCGCCAGCACGGTCGCCGCCGTCAGCCATAATCCCGCGACGAAGGGCATTTTAGGGCCGAGCCGGCGAACGGTTGCAAATCCGAGGAATGATCCGATCAGGTAGCCGACAGCGTTGATGGTATTGAGTGTGCCCGCCTGCGTGTAACTCCAGCCGAGATCGTCCCGCATAGCCGGGAGAATGATCGCGTAGGAAAAGCGCGCGAGACTGATGCTGGCCGCCATCGCCAACGACAAGCCGAACGCCGCGAGCAGCCCGATGGCGGGACTCTTCGGCCAATGTTGCGGCAGACCGTCAGGCGTTTTCCCGGGCGTTCGCTCGGCATCCATGCTCATGGCCTTCGTTGCGCTTCGTTCCGGCCCGATCCCGGGGCGGCCACCATAGGGGGCCTGAGACACAGGGCATACCGTCCTCACGCAAGTCCGCCATGCGAGGCGGATCAAATGCCCGCGCAACCTTTCTCTTGTCAGCCGGCGCTGCTACACCGTCAAGCAACACGGAGATCACGCACATGTTCACGCTGCCGGAGCTCGAAGCCGCCGCAGAAGTCGTCGGCCGCCACATGCCGCCAACCCCGCAATATCACTGGCCGCTGCTGTCACGCCGCGCCGGCTGCGAGGTGATCGTCAAGCACGAGAACCACACGCCGATCGGCGCGTTCAAGGTGCGCGGCGGCATCGTGTATATGGACGAGCTGATGCGATCCGGCGCTAAAATCGACGGCGTCATCACGGCGACGCGCGGCAATCACGGCCAGTCGGTCGCGCGCGCCGCCAGCGCCGTCGGCCTCAAGAGCGTGATCCTCGTCCCGCGCGGCAATTCGACTGAAAAGAACACCGCAATGCGCGCGTTCGGCGCGGAGCTGATCGAGCATGGCGCCGATTTCGACGAAGCGAAGGACGAGGCTTACCGTCTCGCCGCGACGCGCAATCTCCACATCGTCCCGGCTTACCACGCGGCCCTCGTCAAAGGCGTCGCCACCGGCGGTCGCGAACTCCTCACCGCTTTCTCAGACCTCGATACCGTCTATGTGCCAATCGGTATGGGCTCGGGTGTCGGCGGAATGATCATGGCTCGCGACCTCCTCGGCCGGAAGACCGACGTCGTCGGTGTCGTCGCGGCCAATGCGCCGTGCGTCGCGCTCTCAATGGCCGCCGGCAAACCGATCGCCACCAACAGCGCGGCGACCTTCGCTGACGGCATGGCCTGCCGCGTCCCCGATCCGACCTCGTTCGAGGTCATCTCCCGTGGCGTTGCCCGCGTGGTCACCGTCAGCGAGGACGAGATCGCCGACGCCATGCGCGCCTATTA
>LNEA01000696.1 GCA_001464855.1 Rhizobiales bacterium Ga0077530 | reverse complement strand
TCGAAAATTGGCAGGAAAAGATCGGCGACGGGCCATCCACTCTTGTCCCATTGGAGGCGCATGAGCAGTTCGCGTGCGCGCTCGCCGGGAGTGTCGGGCGTCGGCGCCGGGTTCGCGTCGAGGGCTGCAGTCTGGTCCGTGCGGATGTGTTCGAAGACGAGGGCGGGTGTTGGGCGTCCCTGGCGCGCCAGATCGGTGGTGATCGCGTCGAGAAGGTGGGCGCGGAGTGCGTGCTGGGCACCGTTGTCGTGGATTTCACCAAGGAGCAGCACGCCGCCGCCGGCGAGATGTGTCGACAGCGAAGTCTGAAGCTGAGCCAGCGGCGATGGACTGCAGACGTTTGCAGCCGACAATATCGGTTCGGCACCTTTCAAAATGGTGCCGACGAGTGGATGGCTACCAGATGCGCCGATCCAGGTGTCGATCGGCGAATTTGGTTGGCTAGCGGATGGGCAAGCGGGCTGCGCGAGCGCTGTCGTGGTGTTAATGGCGCCGAGGAGGACTGCAAACAGCGTTGCGGTGGTGAGCCTGCGGAGCGCGCGTGCTGCCTTTCGGCGGAGTGTTTTCATTTGTTCGCCTGTACGCCCGTCGGCAAAAAAGATGAGAGGCCAACGTGTAGCGCTCTGTCTAGTTCCGATCCGCTGATGCCGTCAGTTGGCGATTGGTCGCTGGATCCGACGTCACGAATGGCCACTCGCGCCATTCGCGTCATTTTTCGATCACGGCTCTTGTTGCCGCGAAAAAATCCGCTATATTTATCCTTGTTCAGTTTAATTTGAGGTGCGTCATGGAGCGGGCGCCGCTTGGCATTGTCGCGTGGATGCGGCAATGATGAGGGCGGCTGGCCGTCGAGTGCTCCGTGCCGCCTATCGGATGCGCAAGAATGGATTACCGGCAGGTATTGCAGACGGGAACCGTCCTCGACGGGAAGTACCGCATTGAGCGCGTGATCGGCTCGGGCGGCTTCGGCATTACCTATGAAGCGTTCGATATCGGTCTCGCCGCTCCGGTTGCGATCAAGGAATATTACCCGTCCCAATTCGGCGTTCGCGATGCCACGTACAGCGTTCGTCCCCGCACGGAGCGGGATCGGGAAATTTTCGATCGTTTGCTGTCGAGCTTTCTGCGGGAAGCGCGCACGCTCAACCAATTCGAGCATCCGGCAATCGTCCGCGTTTTGAGCGTTTTCGAGGCCTACGGCACCGCCTACATGGTGATGAAATACGAGACGGGGCCTAGTCTCAAGACCTGGCTTGCCGATCTCGTGCGCCTGCCCACCCAGAGCGAACTTGATCGGCTGGTGCCACCGCTGCTCGATTCACTTGAAATGATGCACGCCGCGGATTTCCTTCACCGCGATATCGCCCCCGACAACATCATCGTTCGCGCCGACGGATCCCCCGTGCTGCTGGACTTCGGCGCCTCGCGCCGGGTGATGGGCGAGATGACGGGCACCCTGACGGGCGTGGTCAAGAAGGGGTATTCGCCCCAGGAACAGTACGCGACCGACAGCCGCTCACAGGGCCCGTGGACGGATATCTATGCCCTCGGCGCGACTCTCTACCGGTGCATTTCCGGCGAGACGCCCTACGAGGCGACCGAGCGCATGCTCGACGATCAGGTGTTGCCCGCTGTTGAAGCGGGTGCCGGACGCTATCGGCACGAATTCCTGGCCGCGATCGATGCGGCCATGGTGCTCCGGCCCAAGCAGCGCCCGGCCTCGATCGCGATCTGGCGCGAGATGCTCTACGACGGCATGGTGGCGCCACCCGGGCAGCCGCAATCGTGGCCGTCGGTCGGTAGGAGTGACGCAGCGAACATTGCCGCCGGAGGTGCGGAAACGCGTCATTGGGATGCGGCCGGCGCCGCTTCCAATTCGCAACCCCGTTCAGCGCCGCGATCGTTGCCCTCGCAGCGCCAAAGCGAGGCTTCGCGCCCTGGACCGCAGTCGCAACCTGCTGCCGCCGGGTATCAGTCGACGCCGATCGACGGATCCGGCACGTCGTCGTCGCGGTCGGTCCCGGCGCCACGTCGCCGTAATATGAGTGCGATCGCGATGGTTGCCGGAGCGGTGGCGATCATCGGTGGCGGCGGGCTGGTTCTCGCCATGAGGAAGGATTCAGCCTCTCAAGACGTGGCCAGGGCGGTCACCGACGACTCCAAGCGACGCGAAGCGAAGAAGGCGGCCGATGACGCCCAGCGGCTCCAGAATGAGCATCTCGAGCGCCTCGAACGCGAGGTAGCTGCGGCTCGCGCTGAGGCCGAACGCCAGCGGCAGGTCGCCTTGGAGGCGGAGCGCCAGAAGCAACAGGAGGATGCGCGCCGGGCGGAGGGCGAGCGTCAGCGCCAGCAGGCCGAGGCCGAGGCGGAGCGTAAGCGACAGGCCGCAGCGGACGCCGAGGCGGAGCGCCGGCGGCAAGCAGCCACAGAAGCGGAACGCCAGCGGCAAGCGGCCGCGGAGGCTGAGCGCCAGCGGAGTCTGGCGGCGCGACCGCGTCAACTCGCCTATTCGACACCTGGCGCGACGGCAACCTTCCCGGTTGCGGTTCAGACGAACGCGCGCTTGATCGTTGCCGGCGGATCGGACGGCGGGATCAAGGCATGGGATGTTGCCAACGGCACGCCACGAGAATTCAGCGGCACCAAGCACACGGACGCAATCTCGGCGATCTCCATGTCGCCTGACGACCAACAGATCGTGACCGGGGCATGGGGCGGCGAAATTATCGTTTGGTCGCTCAATGGTACGGCGCAACGGTTCCGTGCCGCCGATGCAGGCGATAGCAAGACACCGGGCCGACGCTGGGTCGTGGCAACAGAGTTCACCACTCCAACGCGCTTTGTATCAGTGCTGTCCGATGGAACCGCGCAGGTTTGGGATACACGCACGCCCGGCGCGGTGGTTGGAGAGTTCCGGCTCAACGCCAGCGGCATCAAGGCCGCCGATATCTCGCGCAACGGATCGACTGTCGCAACCGGTACTGACACGGGTGGCCTGACGTTGTTTCGCACGAGCGACGGCCAGCAGATCCGGCAGTTGCCGTCCCATCGCGACTGGATCCTGGCGCTGGCCTTTGCGTCGAATGCCGATCTGCTGGGCAGCGGGTCCGCCGACGGCATCGTGCGCATCCAGAATACACGGGGCACCGGCCAGCCGCGCGACATCCAGGCGCATAACACTGCTGTCCGCGCCATCGCGTTTTCGGCCGACGGGACGCGCGTTGCGACCGGTGGCGACGACGGCGCTGTGACTGTCTGGGACTCGGCGAGTGGATCGCAGCTCGCGACCTACAAGGAGCACCGGAATTCGGTCCGCTCGCTCACGCTTTCTCCTGACGGCCAGCGCCTCGTATCAGCGAGCGAAGATGGCGACGTCCGGGTCTGGTATCTCGACACGCTCGTGCAGGCGTCTGCGCCGGGCGCGACGAATACGCAACGCTGAGGACACTCGCCGTTGTTGTGCGCCGGTAGCAGCCCGATCTCGCGCGCAGCACGTGACGTCGACGGTCACGCTCGTGGCGGCAATCCTTCGCCGGCTCCGATATCCCAGTACAGCCCTGCCATGAGTTGAATGGCGCTGCGCGACAGCGGCAGCAGGATGTGCTCGTCGGGCCAATGCTGCGAGCACGACGCGTAGGAGTGCGGAATCCAGATTGTCGGCAACCCCAAGTCGTCAGTGAAGATGTCGTTGCAGATCGACCCGCCCATGGACGGAATGATGGCTGGTTTGATGTTCGAGGAGCGGCGCAGCGACCCCGTTACAAACGCCGCCCAGGGATGGTCCGGCTCGGTGCGTGTTGCGGCGAACGTGCCATCGTTCGACGGTGGCGGCGGGCGCACCTTCACGAGCGTGTGCCCGCCAGCGGCGAGATGGGCTTCGAGCGCTGGAATGATGTGCTCGGTCCGCGTGCCGGCAATGAAACGGAGCTGACAGTTGGCAACCGCCTTTGGTGGGATCGCATTCACCGGACGACCTGGTGTGCCTGTGGTGAAAGCAAGAATGTTGAATGTGTTGGCGCCGTAGACCCGCTCGGCCGGCGTAAGTCCGGCGTCGCCCCACCAGGCGTCGATGCTCGGTCCCTTGTCGCCGCCGTCAATCTCGACGTCGAACAGCGCGTCCTTGACGGCTTTCGACATGGTGGGGGCCTTTAGCGACTCGACCAGCAATTCGCCCTTGGGCCCGACGATGGAGGCGAGCGCGTGGGCGAGGATGAAGCCCGGGTTCGCGATGAGGCCACCCCAGTTGCCGGAGTGATGGCCGCCTTCGCGCAGATCGACGACGAGATCGAAATTCATGGCGCCGCGGCAACCGAGCGCCATCGTCGGGCGATCCTGACGTACGCGTGGGCCATCAGACGCGATCAGCACATCGGCGGCGAAGTCGGCCGCGTTGGCGCGGACCAATTCCTTGAGGCCTTTGGAGCCCGCTTCTTCGCCGGTTTCCACGATGAACTTGACGTTGAAGCCGAGCGAGCCGCCGCGTTCGGCGAGAATCGCTGAAAGCGCCGCCATGTTGAGCGCGTGCTGGCCCTTGTTGTCAGCGGTGCCGCGCCCGTAGAGGCGATCGCCGTCGCGCGCCGTGATCCACGGACCTTTTCCTTTTGTCCACTGCTCGTCCATGCCGCGCACGACGTCGCCGTGGCCGTAGCCGAGAACGGTCGGCAACTTGGGATCCTCGATGCGTGTCGCGAGCAGGATCGGACCTTGTCCGGGAAACGGATTGTCGTAGGTGTGCGTCGTGAAGCCCATCGCCTCGAAGGCGGGCTTCATGTGCTCGCCGAGATAGCGATGGCACTCGGCCACCGCCGTCGGATCGGGGAAATTCTGACTTTCGGTGCGGACGGCAACTCGCTCAGCAAGGTCGGCCTCGAACTGGCCGCTGTCGATGTACTTCCCGGCGCGTTCAACCGCACCTGAACGGCTTGCTGTCATTCCGCAGCCTCCTTCTTCACGTCGTCATCATAGAGGTGACATTCCACCATGCCGTCTGCGCTGGTGAGCGGACGCGGCTCGATCGTGTCGCAGGGGCCGAAGCGGCGCGCGCAGCGCGGATGGAAGCGGCAGCCCGACGGCATGTTGAGCGGATTGGGATAGGCGGCGCCGAGCTGGGTGTCGGGCACGCCGAGGCCGGGCTCGGGGGTGAGAACCGATTTCAGCAGCGCTTCGGTGTAGGGGTGGCGTGGGTTGCGGAACAGCGTATCGGTATCGGTCTGCTCGACGATGCGGCCGAGATACATCACCGCGACGCGGTCGGCCATGTGCTCGACGACCGCGAGATTGTGGCTGATCAGGAGATAGGTGAGCCCGAGTTCGCGGCGCAGATCCTGCAGGAGGTTGAGGATCTGCGATTGCACGGAAACATCGAGCGCGGAGGTCGGTTCATCGCAAATGACCATGCGCGGGCGGTTGATGAGCGCGCGCGCGATCGCGACGCGCTGACGCTGGCCGCCGGAGAGCTGGCTCGGATAGTTGTCATACAG
>LNEA01000695.1 GCA_001464855.1 Rhizobiales bacterium Ga0077530 | reverse complement strand
GCCGCCCCTCGCCTAGTCCAGCCGCGCCGCGGCGCGCGTCACGATGGCCTGTCGCTCCGCCTGCCGTCGCGCCGCCGACGAACGCGCGCGCTCCACGATCGCCGCTCCCGCGCGTTCCGGGGACCCCGCGTCGAATGGCGGATGGGGATCGTACTCGATGCCGAGCTGGATCGACTTGGCGAGATCATCGCCGAACGCCTCGGCGGCGACACGCAACGCGAAATCGATCCCTGCCGTGACACCACCGCCAGTGATCACGTTGCCGTCGACGACGACCCGCTCCGCCGTTGGCGTCGCACCGAATGCCGACAGCATCTCGCGGCTCATCCAATGCGTCGCCGCCCGCCGGCCCTTGAGCAGACCGGCCGCACCGAGCACCAGCGCGCCCGTGCACACGCTCGTCACGTAGCGCGCGCCGGGAGCCTGACGACGCAAGAAGGCCAGCGTCTCGGCATCCTCCATCAGCGGGTTCATTCCCGCGCCACCCGGCACGCAGACGAGGTCGAGCTGCGGGCAATCGGCGAACGTCGTATCCGGTACGATGCGCATCCCACCACCGGCGGTGATCGGCTGCAGATTCTTCCAAACGAGGCGCACCTCGGCCTCGGGGAACTTCGTGAACACCTCGTACGGGCCCGTCATATCGAGCTGGGTGATGTCCGGGAACAGCAGGAGACCGATGCGGAACGTCATGGCAGAGATCTCCTGGTCATAAATCCTTGCTTCTGGGCACGCGGGGCGGCAACAATCCGCGCGCCCGCACCCAACCACGAACACATAAAAAGGAGCAAGAGGCATGTCGAGCATCGAGGAAATCCTCAAGCGCGAGACCAAAGCCCTGGTTTTCGATCTCTATGGCACCGTTGTCGACATGCAGTCGGGGCTGACGGCGGCCGTGACGCCGTTCCTGAAAAAGAAGGGCTGGGACGGCAATCCCTCGAGCTTCGTCACCTGGTGGCGACGCACGCACTTCGAGGACAGCATGATCGACGCCCTCCTCGACCGTGGCCACACACCCTATCGCCAGGTCGGCCATCGTGCGGTTTCGCAGGTCATGGACCGCTGCGGGATCAAACACACCCAGGACGAAGTCCAGTGGCTGGTTTCGCAGATCGTCGAGCTCAAGCCCTTCCCTGACGTCATCGCCGCGCTCGGCCAGCTTAAGACACGCTACAAGCTCGTGATCCTCTCCAACGGCGATCGCGACATGCTCGAGGCGGCACGGCCCCACATCGGATTTCCGTTCGACCACATCATCTCGGTCCAGGAAGCCGGTTACTTCAAGCCACACTTCGCAACCTATGCGGCGGCGGAGGAAATCATCAATGCCGAGTGGCCGGCGATCGAGCGGTCGAGCATCGTCTTCGTCGCCAATCACGCCTTCGATTGCATCGGCGCGAAGGCTCACGGTTTCCGCAGCGTCTTCGTCGACCGCCGCAAGCGTCCGTTCGGACAGTCGCCACATCAGCCCGATCTGATCGTCGCCAACTTCGCCGAACTCGCCGCCACGCTGGCGCCGAAGGCGTGATGCAGTCTACCGCACCGGAGCATTGACATGCCGACGCTGCCCCCTGCCCACCCCGGCCTGCCGCTCGCCGAGGTCGACACGCCCGCATTGATCGTCGATCTCGACGCCTTCGAGCGGAACCTCAAGCGCATGGCCGATGCCGCGGCGGCAGCCGGCGTTCGCGTGCGCCCGCACGCCAAGACGCACAAGTCGCCGATCATTGCACAGAAGCAGGTGGCGCTCGGCGCCACCGGCATCTGCTGCCAGAAAGTGTCGGAAGCGGCGATCATGGTCGAGGGCGGCATCCGTGATGTCCTCGTCTCCAACGAAGTGATCGGCGCGCGCAAGCTCGACCGGCTCGCGGCGCTGTCTCGCCAGGCGCGCGTCATCGGCTGCGTCGACGATCCGCTCGGCGTTTCTCAACTCGCCGCGGCAGCCGAGCGACACGGCGCACGCGTCGATGTCGTGGTCGAGATCAATGTCGGCGCCAGTCGCTGCGGCATCGATCCCGGCGCACCGGCCGTTGCACTCGCGCAAGCGGTGGCGCGTGAAAAGCATCTCCGATTTGCCGGACTGCAAGCCTACCAGGGTCGCGCCCAGCACTTCCGCACCATCGCGGAACGTCGCGCGGCGATTGACGAGGCAATCGAGCGAACAGCGACGACCGTGCGCGCGCTCAAGGCTGCCGGCCTCCCCTGCGACATCGTCGGCGGCGCCGGTACCGGCACCTTCGAACTGGAAGCAGCCAGCGGCGTCTACAATGAACTCCAGGCTGGCTCGTACATTTTCATGGACGCCGATTACGCTCGCAACAAGCGCGCTGACGGCGAGCCCTATGACACCTTCGAGCACGCCCTATTCGTCTTCGCGACCGTGATGAGCATGACGCAATCCGACCGCGCCGTCGTCGACGCAGGCCTCAAGGCGTTCGCCTTCGACAGCGGCCCGCCCGAGCCCGTGGGGTTCCCCGGCGCCATCTACGAGCGCCCCTCCGACGAGCACGCGTCCCGGTCTCGGCGACAAGGTGCGCCTCATCCCCGGCCATTGCGACCCAACGGTCAACCTGCACGACTGGTACGTCGGCATCCGTGGCATGGCCGGCCCGGCTCCCGTCGTCGAAAGCGTGTGGCCGGTCGCGGCGCGGGGTGCGCTGTTCTAGGCAGCTCGTTGCGAGCGCGAATGCTCACGCGACCCGCGCATCCTCGCGGATCATCGCGGCGCCCTTCTCGGCGATCATGATGGTCGGCGCGTTGGTGTTGCCGGTCGTGACGATCGGCATGATCGAGGCGTCGATGACCCGCAGCCCAGTGAGCCCACGCACGCGCAGACGCGAGTCGACGACAGCCTGGGGATCCTCGCCCATGCGGCAGGTCCCGACGGGATGATACAGCGTGCCACCAGCGCGCCGCGCAAAGGCTGCAAGATCGGCGTCGGAGGCGACAGCGGGACCGGGTACGGTTTCGCCAACGACGAGCGGGGCGAAGGCAGGAGCCGCGAAGATGCGGCGTGCATGTTTGAGGCCGGCGATGCAGACCGCGAGATCATTATCGACGGCAAGATAGTTCGGACGGATCGCGGGCCGCGCCAGTGGATCGGATGAAGTCGCCATGATGGTGCCTCGGCTTTCCGGGCGCGCGATCGAAACGGCAACGGTCATGCCCGGCTTCTTTTCGAGCGTGCCGAATTTCTGCTCGTCGTAGCTTGCAGGCGAGAACAGCAGTTGTATGTCGGGACTGGCGAGACCGTCACGACTGCGGCAGAACACCTGAGCGCTGGAAACGCCGAACGTCAGCGCGCCGCGCCCCGTCGTCACCCAGCGCGCAAC
>LNEA01000694.1 GCA_001464855.1 Rhizobiales bacterium Ga0077530 | reverse complement strand
CGCTGGCGTTGATCGGGCGGCAGATCCAAAGCTTGCAGCCGCAGTGCGACGGCGAGCAGTCGTCCACGTCCTTCATCGGCAAGCGCGACCGCTGTTTCGTTATCACCGCGCTGGATCGCGGCGTAGGCCGCCTCCGCAAACAGCGGCCCCGCGTCCGCGATCAGCGCACGCGCCTCGGTCTCGTCGTATCCCTCGCCGAACAGCAACAGGAAGGCATCCCGCGCGCTCGCATACACCGGTTCGGCATCGTACCAGTTGCCGTCCTGGAGCAGCATCCGACCGAGCAGGCGGCCGGTGCTCATGTGGTCGCGCGGGGAGGCGTCGCGGGTAAATACGGTGAGGGCCGCCTCGTAGGCGGCGATGGCGAGCTGGCGATTGCCGGAGCGCAGGCCACGGGCACGTCCAGCATAAGCGTCGCCAACCGCAACTTGCGCCTTCGCCCACTGATGCGGAAATGTCTCGAAGGTGAACACGGTGAGCGCCGCCTCGAGATGCTCGAGCGCGGTTTCCCGGTTTTCGGTCCGATCACCCTGCTCGCGATCGAGATAGATGATGGCGAGGTTGTAGCGCGCGGACGCCCATTCGTGCGGCACGGCCTCCCGCGTGAATACAGTGAGCGCCGCGCCGATGTGCGCGATGGCCTTTTCGCGATTGTCCGCGCGATCGCCATGGCGGCGGACGCGATAGAGCGAGCCGAGATTGTTTTGGGCCGACGCCCACAGCAGCGGTTCGCTCTCCCGTGTGAAGACCGCGAGCGCCGCCTCGCAATGGGCGAGCGCTGTTTCAACGTTGGCGGTGCGGTCGCCGAGAATGCGGCTGGCAAGCACAATCGCGAGGTTATTCTGGAGCTGCGCCCACTCTTTTGGTGCGGTGTCTCGCGTGAAGACCTTGAGCGCCGCTTCGAAATGAGCGATGGCGCGTTCCTGATTGTCGGCGCGCTCGCCGCGGATGCGCGACCAATAGGCGATGCCGGCGTTGTTGTGCGCGCGCGCCCAGTTCTGTGGATCCGATGCGAAAGAGAAATTCTGCACTGCGTTGTCGAGATGGGCGACGGCGCGCTCCAGATTGTCGGCTCGAATGCCGCGAGACCGGATTGCGTATACGCTGCCGATGCCGAGCGAGAGCTCCGCCCAGAA
>LNEA01000693.1 GCA_001464855.1 Rhizobiales bacterium Ga0077530 | reverse complement strand
TTCTTTTCGCGCTCGCGGCGGCTCATCTTTGGGGCGAACGCCCCCGTCTGAAATGAAAAGGGGCCGGGTGAAACACCCAGCCCCTGCTCTTTCGTCAGTGGTTCGGCGAGATCAGCCGACTTGGCTGACGATCTTCTGCGAGAGATAGACCTGAAGACCCTCGGCGCCGCCCTCGTGGCCGTAGCCCGAATCCTTGACGCCGCCGAACGGCATCTCGGGAAGGGCGAGGCCCTGGTGGTTGATCGTGACCATGCCGGCGTCGAGCGCGTCGGCGACCTTGGTCGCGGTCTTGGCATTGTGCGTGAACGCGTAGCTCGCGAGGCCGAAGGGCAGGCTGTTGGCCTGCTTCAGCATGTCGTCTGTGTCCTTGAAGCGGATCATTACCGCGACCGGGCCGAAGGGCTCCTCGGAGAGGATGCGGGCATTCGCTGGCACGTCGGTGACGACGGTCGGCTCGAAGAAGTTGCCCTGGTTGCCGATCCGGTTGCCGCCGGTCGCGACCTTGCCGCCCTTCTCCTGCAGATCGGTCATGATCGACTGCATGGCATTGACGCGGCGGGGGTTGGCGAGTGCGCCCATCTTGCTGTCCGGCTCGAGGCCGTCGCCAACCTTGATGCCCTTGGCGAGATCGACAAACTTGCCGACGAACTTGTCGTAAGCCTTCTCATGCACGAAGAACCGCGTCGGCGAGATGCAGACCTGGCCGGCGTTGCGATACTTTAGGGAGGAGGTCAGCGCCGCGACGGCATCGGTGTCGACGTCGTCGAAAATCAGCACCGGCGCGTGACCGCCGAGTTCCATCGTCGCGCGCTTCATGTGCAGGCCGGCGAGTGAGGCGAGATGCTTGCCGACCGGCACCGAGCCGGTGAACGAGATCTTGCGCACGACCGGATGCGGGATCAGGTACTCGGAGATGTCCTTCGGCACGCCATAGACGAGATTGAGCACACCCGCCGGCACGCCCGCATCGTGGAAGCAGCGCACGAGGCCGATCGGCGAGCCCGGCGTCTCCTCGGGGCACTTGAGGATGATCGAGCAGCCCGCTGCCAGCGACGCGGCGATCTTGCGAACCGCCTGCGTGACCGGGAAGTTCCACGGCGCGAAACCGGCGACGACGCCGACCGGCTCCTGGATCACCATGTTGCGCACGCCGTCGGCGCGGGCCGGGATGATGCGGCCGTACGCGCGCTTGCCCTCTTCGGCAAACCAATCGATGACATCGGCGCCGGACATCACTTCCATCTTGGCTTCGGCGAGAACCTTACCCTGCTCCAGCGTCAGTACGCGCGCGATGTCGTCGGCGCGCTCGCGGACGAGGTTCGCTGCCTTGCGCAGGATGCCCGAGCGCTCGAATGCCGACACCTTGCGCCAGTGCGCGAAGCCTTTCTCGGCGGCCTTGATCGCCTTGTCGAGATCGGGACGGCCAGCATATCCGAGCGTGGCCAGGGCTGTGTTCTTGGCCGGGTTCATGACTTCCTGGGACTGGCCCGAAGTCGGCTGCACCCACGCGCCGTCGATATAGTGATTGAGGGTTTCGTATTGCATCGATCGCTGCTCCTTGGACTGCGACGCTGAATATTCGGCCCTGACTTAGCGGCTGCGCCGGAGGCTGCGCAAGGGAATTCCCGATCGGACGCGTCGCCCGCACCGGTAGGGGCGATTATTGCAAATGAGAATAATGTTAGAATGTCTTGGCTCGGGCGATCAGCGCCTCGAATCCAGCCCATAAAGCTCGCTCGGATCAACAACAAGCCCGATCGCCATGCGTGCTCCCATTATCAGCACAAGCAGCGCCAGCAGGGCCCGAAGATGCTCGGCCTTGAGCTTCTGGCCGGCACGGACGCCGAACTGCGAACCGATCACACCGGCGAACATCAAAGGCGCCGCCAGCAGGAGGTCGACGGAATAGTTTTGCGTCGACTGGAGGATGGTCGCGTAGGCCGTCACGAACACCACTTGGAACTGCGATGTGCCAATCACGATCCGGGTCGGCATCTTCAAAAGGTAAATCAGGGCCGGCACCAGCACGAACCCACCACCAACACCCATGATCGCAGTGAGCCAGCCGACCATGGCGCCGATCACGACGGGAGGGATCGCACTGATATAAAGCTTCGAGACCCGAAAGCGCATCTTCAACGGGAGCCGCCTTCACTGGGCTGGCCGACTTGCGCATGGTGCGGACGCTCTCGACGAGCATCAGCCCGCCGATGGTGCCGAGCAGGACGACGTAGGCGAGGTTGATCGTAAAATCGAGCTGACCGGCCGCCTTCAGCAGTCGCTGTATGCCGACACCGGTCGTCGCGCCGATGAGGCCGCCAACGAGCAGCAGTAGCCCCATCGGCAAGTCGACGTTGCCGCGTTGCCAGTGCGCGGTCGCGCCGGAGACCGATGACGCGACGACCTGGCTGGCGCCGGTGCCGACGGCAATCGCTGGCGGCACGCCGAGAAAGATCAGGAAGGGCGTCGCGATGAAACCGCCACCGATGCCGAACATGCCCGACAGGAAGCCGACGACCAGTCCGAGACCGATGAGCACACGGAGGTCGAGGGCGACTTCGGCAATCGGCAAGTAAACGCTCATCGGCGCGAGATCCTTGCGATGAGACCCATGTGCGACGAGATCATGGGCGGCGGTGACCGCGCGAAGCGGCAACCTGAGCGGCCGGAATAGGTCGACGGTGACGTTACAGCACTGTGGTGCAGAGTCGCGGCGCCGATACCGACACGAATGATCGGCGCGCGCGATCTCCCCTACGATTCGCCTGATTTTTCGACAATTGCAACTAAAGGTGCGCGCGCCTTGCCGTTGCACCGCCGGCGAACGCGCGCGATAAGACCGAAGATCCAATTGTCGGCGGAGAAAACCATGACCGTGCGTCCGCGGCGCAGCGTCCTCTATATGCCGGGCTCCAACGCCCGCGCGCTGGAAAAGGCCAAAACCATCGCCGCCGATGCGCTGATCCTCGACCTCGAGGACGCAGTGGCACCGGATGCCAAGGCGCAGGCACGCGCGCAGGTCGCCGATGCCGTGAAGGCCGGCGGCTACGGCCCGCGCGAACTCGTCATCCGCATCAACGGTCTCGATACCCCGTGGGGCGCGGAAGATCTGCGCGCCGCGGTGGCCGCCGGACCCGATGCGATCCTCCTGCCGAAGCCCGCCAGCAGCGGCGATATCGATCGCGCGTCGGCAGCGATGCGGCAGGCCGGCGCCGGTGAAGCCATGAAACTCTGGGCGATGATCGAGACGCCGATCGCGATCCTCAAGGCAGGCGAGATTGCGAGCGCGGCGCGCCACGCTGGATCGCGGCTCTCGGTGCTGGTGATGGGGACCAACGACCTCATCAAGGAGACCGGCGCGACCCTCGACGCCGAGCGCACCTCCGCGCTCTACTGGCTATCGGCTGCGCTTACCGCAGCGCGCGCCTACGGCCTCGAAATCCTCGATGGCGTCTATAACAACTTCCGCAACATGGACGGCTACGCCCGGGAGTGCCAGCAGGGTCGCGCCCTCGGCTTCGACGGCAAGACGCTGATCCATCCCGATCAGGTGACACTGGCAAACGAAGTTTTCTCGCCGCCGGCCGCCGAAGTCGAGTTCGCGCGCAAGATCATCGCCGCGTTCGACATGCCCGAACACAAAGGCAAGGGCGTCATCAATCTCGAAGGCCGCATGGTCGAACTGCTTCACGCCGATATCGCGCGGCGGACGGTGGCGATTGCCGACGCTATAGCCGCGCGCGGATAGCATGTCGGCTATCGCGCTCACCGCAACCGTGGAGACGTGGCCCGTTGCCGGCGCCTTCACGATTTCGCGGGGATCACGCACCGAGGCAGCGGTCGTTGTCGTCGAGGCCGTCGCAGACGGTCATGTCGGGCGCGGCGAATGCGTTCCTTATGCGCGCTACGGCGAAACCGTCGAGGGTGTCGTTGCCGCGATTGCTGCGCTGGGTGGTGTAGCCTCGCGTGACGCGCTCGCCACCAAGATGCCACCCGGTGCCGCGCGAAACGCCATCGACTGCGCGCTGTGGGATCTCGATGCGAAGCGATCGGGCCAGCGTGCGTGGGAACTCGCGGGCTTGCTGCCGCCAGCCGCCGTGTCGACCTGCTACACACTCAGCCTCGATACGCCCGAAGCCATGGCTACCCGTGCCCGCGATACGGACCAGCATCCGCTTCTCAAGATCAAACTCGGCGGTGGTGCCGCCGACGTCGACCGAATGCGCGCAATCCGCGCTGCACGCCCCGATGCGCGCCTTGTTGCCGACGCCAACGAAGCCTGGCAGCCCCACGAGTTGGAGATGCTGCTGGCAGTTGCGGCGGAGGCCCGGTTCGAATTGATCGAACAGCCACTTCCGGCGGGAAACGATAGCGCGCTCGCGCACATTCGCCGGGCTGTCCCCGTTTGCGCCGACGAATCCGCGCACACCGCCGACGGTCTCGCCGAACTCCGCGATCGCTATGACGCCGTCAACATCAAGCTCGACAAGACCGGTGGCCTTACGGGCGCGCTGTCGATGGCGGCGGAGGCGCGGCGGCTGGAATTGAAAACGATGGTCGGCTGCATGCTCGCGACGTCGCTCGCCATGGCGCCGGCCATCCTGGTCGCGCAAGCCGCCGACTGGGTCGATCTCGACGGACCGCTGCTCCTGGCGCGCGATCGGGAGCATGGGTTGCGGTACACCGACGGCCTGGTTTACCCGCCAGCGTCTGAGTTATGGGGTTAGCAGGTCGCGCCTCACGCCTCTCCCCCTGAAGGACGGGGAGAGGGGAAAGATGTGTAGCGATCGAAGATCGCGAGGTGAGGACGCCAACCGGCGAGGCAGCGCCGCCGCGCGTGTAGGCGAAGCGGTACGCGTCGGCGGAAAAAGAATAACTACTTCGGCCAGACCTGTGGGAACTCGGCGCCTTCGAACGGCGCGCCGTCCTGGATTTCGAGATCGGGGAACGGAGGCGAGGTGCGACCATTGCGCTTGACGAAGTGCGCGTCGTCGCCGACCCAGCGGAAGGAAATGGCGCGGCGGCGGTTGGCGGTGGTGTTGGCGGGCGCACCGTGGAGCGTCCGGAAGGCGAAGGCGATGACATCGCCGGGCTGCATCGGCCACGAGCGGATTTCGAACTCGTTCTTGCGCGTCGCCATGTCAGGCACGCGTTCGCTTTCGTCGCCGGCATAAAGGCTGGTGCCGTCGAAACGCTCAGGGCGGAAGTCCTTGCCCCACTTGTGCGAGCCCGCGACATACTCGAGCGCGATCTCGGCCGGGACGGGATCGAGCGGCACCCAGAAACTCACCGACTTGGCACCATCGACGAGATAGTAGGGCTGGTCCTGGTGCCACGGTGTCGGCATCGAATTGCCGGGCTCCTTCACGAGCACATGGTCGTGAAAGAAGCGCGCCGTGTTCGAGCGCATCAGCTTCGCCGCCGCTTCGGCCATGCCCGAATTGAGGACGGCGTTGCGGTAGCCGGGAATGCGCTGCCAGTTACAGAAGTCCTGAAAGAACGGCGCGGTACCGTCGGCTGGACGGTAGGTGCGCTCGAAGCGGCTCGGCGCCGCCATGTTCTCGGCGACGGCGCCTGCGAGATCAGTCACCGCCGCCGCGAGCATTCCAGGGATCAGCACGACACCGTCGCGGTCGAAGGCGTCGACTAGATCGTCGCTGATGCCGACCATCCTTCTAACTCCCTCAAGCGATGCGAGGCCTATGCGCGGATCTCACGCGCTCTCGACGTTGAGCGCGTCCTTCAGCGTCTTCGACGGCTGGAACTTCGGGACGACCGATGCCTTCAGCATCATTTCCTTGCCGGTCTGCGGATTGCGGGCCTTACGCGCGGCGCGCTTGCCGACCTTGAACGTACCAAAGCCTGGCAGGCGCACTTCGGCGCCGTTCTTCATGGTGGCTTCGATGTGCTTGATCACCGCGTCGACGACGGCTCCGGCTTTCTCTTTCGTGATCTCGGCCTCGCTGGCCACCGCGTCGATCAGATCTTTCTTGCTCATCACGTCCCTCCTTGCGACACGCTTTCGCGTGATCCAGGCGAATTCAATTGAAGCGAATTGTGCAGCGACGCCCGCGGACCGCGGCGCCGTGCGGGTTAACAAACCGCCATACGCCGCCGCGTCAAGCAAAAATGCGCGCAAACATGCCGCCAATTGCAGTGCACAACAGCGACAAAATGCGCATTTCGCTGCAGTTTGCGGGCACAGATCGTTGGATAACGCCCTGTTTACCAGAAGCATCTTTGCAACGACACAGGCGCCCACCGTTTCCGGTGGACGCCTGTTGTTCACTTCATCCGCGCGCCTGAACTAGTGCGCGGTCGGCCGCTTGTCGCCGCCACCATCCGGTACCGGACCGCCGCCTTCGGTTTCCCAGGCGATCGGCTCGGGCGGCGTGAGCAGCGCGTGCGCGAGCACGTCGTCCATCCGCGCGACCGGCGTGATCTCCAACGCGTTCTTCACGTTGTCGGAGATATCCGCGAGATCCTTCACGTTGTCTTCAGGTATCAGCACCTTCTTGATGCCGGCCCGCAGAGCCGCGAGAAGTTTCTCCTTCAATCCGCCGATCGGCAGCACGCGACCGCGCAGCGTGATCTCGCCGGTCATGGCGACATCCTTGCGTACGGGGATGCCGGTCAGAACGGAGACGATCGCCGTCACCATCGCGACACCGGCCGACGGGCCGTCCTTCGGTGTTGCGCCCTCGGGAACGTGGACGTGGATGTCCTTGGTCTCGAAACGGGACGCGGGGATGCCGAAATCAACGGAGCGCGAGCGCACGTAGGCATTCGCGGCCTGGATCGATTCCTTCATCACGTCGCGCAGGTTGCCGGTGACGCTCATCTTACCCTTGCCGGGCATCATGACGCCTTCGATCGTCAGGATCTCACCACCGACTTCCGTCCACGCGAGTCCCGTCACGACGCCGACCTGATCGACAAGCTCCGCCTCACCGTACCGGTACTTCGGTACGCCAAGGAAGTTCTCGACGTTGTTGGCATCGACCTGCACCGAGATTGCTTCGGTCGCGAGGATCTCCTTCACCGCCTTGCGGGCGAGCTTGGAAATCTCACGCTCGAGCGAACGCACGCCGGCCTCACGGGTGTAACGCCGGATGAGCGTCTTCAAGGCCTCGTCGTCGACCGTCCATTCGCCGGCCTCGAGTCCGTGCGCAGCTTGCGCCTCGGGGAGGAGATGGCGCTTGGCGATCTCGAGCTTCTCGTCCTCGGTGTAGCCGGCGAGACGGATAATCTCCATCCGGTCCAGAAGGGCCGGCGGGATGTTCAGCGTATTCGCCGTCGTCACGAACATCACGCTCGAAAGGTCGTAGTCGACCTCGAGGTAATGGTCGTTGAACGTGTGGTTCTGTTCGGGGTCGAGGACCTCGAGCAGGGCCGACGCCGGATCGCCGCGGAAATCCGATCCCATCTTGTCGATCTCGTCGAGCAGGAAGAGCGGGTTGGTCCGCTTCGCCTTCTTCATCGATTGGATGATCTTGCCGGGCATGGAGCCGATGTAGGTCCGGCGATGGCCACGAATCTCGGCCTCGTCCCTGACACCACCAAGGCTCATGCGCACGAACTCACGGCCGGTCGC
>LNEA01000692.1 GCA_001464855.1 Rhizobiales bacterium Ga0077530 | reverse complement strand
TCCTTGTCGAGCACCGTCTGCGCCTCGACGAGATCCTTCTTGACCTTGCCGCGCACGCCCCAGGGGATCGACAGCAGCCAGTCGAGGTAGTTGCGCACCACCGTCGCCTCAGCCGACATCGGGCTCATCTGCTTGAGCTTCTTGAGCTCAGCCAGAGCCTTGTCCTTGGCTTCCTTCGACAGCTTGGTGTTCTCGATCTTCTCCTCGAACTCGGCGATGTCGTCGCGCTCGTCGGTGTCGCCGAGCTCCTTCTGGATCGCCTTCATCTGTTCGTTGAGATAGTACTCGCGCTGCGTCTTCTCCATCTGGCGCTTGACGCGGCTACGGATCTTCTTCTCGACCTGCAGGACCGAGATTTCGCTCTCCATCAGCGCGTAGACGCGCTCAAGCCGCTCCGAGACCTTGGTGACCTCGAGCACTTCC
Source organism: Rhizobiales bacterium Ga0077530 (assembly GCA_001464855.1). GTDB lineage: Bacteria > Pseudomonadota > Alphaproteobacteria > Rhizobiales > Hyphomicrobiaceae. The sequence continues at coordinate 2,739 of LNEA01000692.1, read as the reverse complement.
TGCTTTTCGGAGATTTTCACCGCAAGGTGAGACGCGATGGTATCGGCGAGCTTCGAATAGTCCTCGATCAGGCTGATGGTGCCAAGCACCTCGGGGCTGATCTTCTTGTTGAGCTTCACATAGCTCTCGAACTGAGACATCGCGGAGCGCGCGAGCGCCTCGAGTTCGTCCTTGTTCCCGGACGTCTCGGCGCAACGCTCGACCTCGGCCTCGAAGTGGTTCGCATTCTCGGTGTAGCGTAGGATTTTTGCGCGCGCGCTGCCCTCGACGAGCACCTTCACGGTGCCATCGGGGAGCTTCAGAAGCTGCAGCACGGACGCGAGCGTACCGATCTTGTAGATCGCGCCCGGCGTCGGATCGTCATCGGCTGCATTTTTCTGGGCAACGAGCAGGATCTGCTTATCGGTGCGCATGACCTCTTCGAGCGCGTTGATCGAGCGCTCGCGGCCGACGAACAGCGGCACGATCATGTAGGGAAACACCACTATGTCGCGCAGCGGCAGGACCGGGAACATCTCTTTGCCCGCGCCCTTCTCCTTGGTCACCTTGTCTTCGCTCATGGTGTCACCGCCTTTTCTATCTGCTACGGGACCCTTCCGGCATCCCGGCATATCGTCAACGCTGCTGCGGCGCTTGATCCGTTACCCGTAGTCAGTACGGGCAACGCCCACAACGCACCCCGGTTACATCCCGGCAGAACGACGCCCGCAGCATAGTACGATCGCCAACGCTGATATGGTGCGCCCGGCGACAGGGTTAAAGTCCGGCACAACGGGTCCGTTCGTCTGGTGACGCGTTCACGCAACCCACCCCTGCATACCTGGGGTCCCTCCGGCGACCGTCGCGCTGCCGACTGGACTCCAGTTCCCTGCGTTGCCAGTGCGAGTTGTGGTTTCGGTCAATCCGCCGAACCCCTTCGCACTTACGCGATCGTCCCCTTCTCCTCGGCCCGCTCGGCATAGATCCGCAGCGGACGCGCGCCGCCGTCGATTACCTCCGGGCCGATAACGATTTCCTCGACGCCCTTCAGGTTGGGCAACTCGAACATGGTATCGAGCAGGATGCCTTCCATGATCGAGCGAAGTCCACGCGCGCCCGTCTTGCGCTCGATGGCTTTCTTGGAAATGGACTTGAGTGCGTCCGTCGTGATCGTAAGACGCACGTCTTCCATCTCGAACAGGCGCTGATACTGCTTGACCAGCGCGTTCTTCGGCTCGGACAGGATCTGGATCAGCGCCTTCTCATCGAGATCCTCGAGCGTCGCAAGCACGGGGAGACGGCCGATGAATTCGGGGATCAATCCGAACTTCAGCAGATCCTCAGGCTCGACACCGCGCAGGACATCGCCGGTGCGCCGCTCGTCGGGACCCACGACGTTGGCACCGAAGCCGATCGACGACCCGCGACCGCGCCGCGCGATGATCTTCTCGAGACCGGCAAACGCGCCGCCGCAGATGAAGAGGATGTTGGTCGTGTCGACCTGCAGGAATTCCTGCTGGGGATGCTTGCGGCCGCCCTGCGGGGGAACGGACGCAACCGTGCCTTCCATGATCTTGAGCAGCGCCTGCTGCACGCCCTCGCCCGACACGTCGCGGGTGATCGAGGGGTTGTCCGACTTGCGGCTGATCTTGTCGACCTCGTCGATGTAGACGATGCCGCGCTGAGCGCGCTCGACGTTGTAGTCGGCGGACTGCAGCAGCTTCAGAATGATGTTTTCCACATCCTCACCGACGTAACCGGCTTCGGTCAGCGTCGTCGCATCGGCCATCGTGAACGGCACATCAAGGATGCGCGCCAGCGTTTGCGCGAGCAGCGTCTTGCCGCAACCGGTCGGGCCGATCAGCAGGATGTTCGACTTGGAGAGTTCGACCTCGTTGCCCTTCGCCGCGTGATTGAGGCGCTTGTAGTGATTATGGACGGCGACCGACAGCACGCGCTTGGCGTGGGACTGGCCGATCACGTAGCTGTCGAGGACCGCGCAGATCTCCTGCGGGCTCGGCACGCCATCGCGCGACTTCACGAGGGTGTTCTTGTTCTCCTCGCGGATGATGTCCATGCACAGCTCGACGCATTCATCGCAGATGAACACGGTCGGGCCAGCAATCAGCTTGCGGACCTCATGCTGACTCTTGCCGCAGAAGGAGCAGTAGAGGGTGTTCTTTTCGCTAGGCATTGGCTCTCCGCACCCATTCAGGGGATCCCGCGCCACCTCGTCTCGGCGGCACAAAACGCCCGCGTTTTCTCCCGCGTCCTCCGCGGACCCCGAGACACCCTCGCTACGCAAGCACCCTACGCAAACACCGGCCTCTCGAACTGATCATGGGCAGACCGCCAGATCAACTAGGGATTGGACCGACCTCGCGCTATGGCTAAGGGATTACGGGAATTACAACAGTATTGTGGCAAACCGGACGCACCGATTGCAGCGGCGCGAACCAGCCATTCACAACGATTAGAAGCCTGTGGAATACGTCCCTTTTTGGGAGAGTTGCCAATTCTGCAACACTCCCCTGCCGAGCGGGCCTGTGCGCAAACGCCTCAGGTGCTCTTTTCAGCATCCGGCTTCACCTCGATTTCGTCGCGCTTCGACAAAACCCGGTCAATCAGCCCGAAATCCTTGCACTGCTCCGCTGTCATGAAGTGGTCACGGTCCAGGGTTTTTTCAATCATCTCGTACGGCTGGCCGGTATGCTTGACGTACACTTCGTTAAGTCGGCGCTTCATCTTCACGATGTCTTC
>LNEA01000691.1 GCA_001464855.1 Rhizobiales bacterium Ga0077530 | reverse complement strand
GGCTCCCATTCCCGCACAAGCGCCAGCACATCACGCATCTTGCGCGCCGACGCCGTATTCTCGGTGCCGAAATTGGAGTGCGAGAGCAGCGCCACCTTGGGCTCGAGGCCGAAGCGGCGCACCTCCGCAGCAGCAAGCAGCGTCGTCTCCGCAAGCTGCTCGGCCGAGGGATCGTAGGACACATACGTGTCCGTCATGAACAACGGCCCCGACGGCAGGATCATCGCCGACAGCGTCGCGAAACCGCGCGCGCCGGGCTTCAATCCGACCACCTCGGAGACGTGACGGAGCTGGGTCAGGTAGCGCCCGACTGCACCACAGATCATCGCGTCGGCATCGCCGCGCCGGAGCATCAGACCCGCCAGCACCGTCGATCCGTTGCGCACGACGCGTTGCGCATGCGATGGCGAAACGCCCCGCCGCTCGACGAGCCGATGGTACTCCTCCGCCAGTTCCGGCATGCGCGGATCGGTTTCCGGATCGATGATGTCGACGTCGGTGCCGATCTTCATGCGCAGGCCAAGATGCGGCAGCATCCGCTTGATGTCGTCCCGACGGCCGATCAGGATCGGATGCGCGATGCCTTCTGCAACGAGCTGCTGCGCCGCCTGCAGCACATAGGGATGGTCGCCCTCGGCGAACACGAGACGCTTCTTCGTCTCAACCGAAGCGCGCTTCGCCGCATCCATGATCGGCTTCATGAGGAAGCCCGAGCGGAACACGAAACCGCTGAGCTTTTCGCGATAAGCGTCGAAGTCCTCGATCGGGCGCGTTGCGACACCGGACTCCATCGCGGCTTTCGCGACGGCCGGCGCAATCTCGATGATCAGGCGCGGATCGAACGGCTTCGGCAGGATGTACTCCGGCCCAAACACGAACGTCTCGGCACTATAGGCCGCGAGCACGACATCCGACGCCTCGCTTTCGGCGAGTGCCGCAAGCGCCGTCACCGCCGCTGCTTTCATTGCCGCGTTGATCGTCGTCGCACCGACGTCGAGGGCGCCACGAAAAACGAACGGGAAGCAGAGCACGTTGTTGATCTGGTTCGGATAGTCCGTGCGGCCCGAAGCGATGATGGCATCGTCGCGAACCGCCTTGACCTCTTCCGGCATGATTTCGGGGTTGGGATTGGCGAGCGCGAAGATCAACGGTCGCGCCGCCATCGAGGCGACCATGTCGCGGCTCACGATACCAGCCGCCGAAAGCCCAAGGAACACATCGGCGCCGGGCATGATCTCGGCAAGCTTCCGCTTTTCCGTCGGCTGGGCATAGATCGACTTGTAGGGGTCCATCAGCGCGGTGCGGCCTTCATAGACCACGCCTTCGATGTCGGCGATCCAGATGTTCTCGCGCTTGAGGCCGAGCACACACAGGAGCCCGAGACACGCGAGCGCCGCCGCGCCGGCGCCGGAGCACACGAGCTTCACCTCATTGAGCGATTTGCCGACCACCTTGAGGCCGTTGAGAATGCCCGCCGCGACCACGATCGCTGTGCCGTGCTGGTCGTCGTGAAATACCGGGATCTTCATGCGCGCCTGGAGCTGGCGCTCGATCTCGAAGCATTCCGGTGCCTTGATGTCCTCGAGATTGATGCCGCCGAAGGTCGGCTCGAGCCGCGCCACCGCTTCGACGAAGGGCGCCACCTCCATCTCGTCGACCTCGATGTCGTAGACGTCGATACCGGCGAACTTCTTGAACAGGACGGCCTTGCCTTCCATCACCGGCTTCGAGGCGAGCGGGCCGATGTTGCCGAGGCCGAGCACCGCCGTGCCGTTGGTGATGACGCCGACCAGGTTGCCGCGCGCCGTATAGCGGGAGACCGTGGCCGGGTCCTTGGCGATGGCCTCGCAGGCGAACGCGACGCCGGGCGAATAGGCGAGGCCCAGGTCGTGCTGGTTCGCGACCGGCTTGGTCGCGTGAATGGCGATCTTTCCGGGCGGGTCCGCTTCGTGGTAGTCAAGAGCGTTGCGCCGCAGATTATTGTCGGTCATCGGCCGATTGTCCCCCCGGAGTGCCAATATCATGCGCAGTCGATTGGAAAACACTGATTACGGCCGGCTTGTCGTCCGGTTGGCAACGGGTGCCGCCATTGCGCTGCTGGCCGGTCTGACGCCCGCCGCAGCGCAGCAATCGACGCCGGGGGCTCAGGCTCCAGCCCAAGGCGGCGCGGACGCCCCCGAGGGGCTACCGCCACCTAACTTCCCGACTTCGCCCCACCGTGGCGTCATCGATGGCTGGGGCAGACCCATCCCCTGCCGCTGCCGTTTCGACGGCAAATCCTACCAGCTGGGCGAAATCATCTGCATGAGCACCCACGTCGGCACCGTGCTGACCCGCTGCGATATCTTCGGCAACAACACCTCGTGGATGCCCAGCCGCGAACCGTGTGTGCCGAAAGTTGGGAGCTAGGATAGAGAGGCTCTACGCTGGCTCGCAGTTTGCTTTTAGCCAAGCCGTGAAATCGGCTTCAGTGATCTCACCGGCGGCGAGGGCAAGCACCGCAGACGCCGCGCTGGCCTCTTCGGCAATAAGGGCGTAGCCGTTGACCCGGAGAAAAATATACGAGGCCAGAAGCGCCACGCGTTTGTTGCCGTCAACAAATGGATGATTGCGCACGAGACCGAAGGCATAGGCGCCCGCCAGCCGGAAGATGTCGGTTTCACCGTATCCGAACAGCGTCGCAGGGCGAGTAAGGGCGCTATCCAGCATCCCGGTATCACGGAGACCGCCGGCGCCACCATGCTCTGCAATCTGCATATCATGTATGGCTTCGATCACCGACCTCAGCAGCCAGACTGGCTCGCTCACTTGGCGAGCTTGCGAAGTGCATTGCGATATTTGCCCATGCCCTCGCGCGCGACCTGCATCTGCGCATCGAATGCCGGATCATAGGGTGTGATCCGCATTGAGCCATCAGGCGCCTCGGTCAGGAACAGCATATCGCCGTCTTTGACATTGAGGCGCGCAAGCACCTCCTTCGGCAAAACCACGCCGAGAGAATTGCCGACTGCGCGAACCTTGAGCTGGGACATTCTCGATCTCCCATTATGTTATTACAAATATTATAACACAATTGCCCGCAGACGCAATATCTGCCGCCCGGCCCTCACCCCTCCGCGCCAAACACCAGCACGCGGGCGGGATCGACCTCGATGCCGAGGTCGCGGCCACGGATCGGCACATCGCTTTCGTGCACGAGCGCTTTGAGCGGCTGATCGAACCCCTGCACAGCCATCTCGACGAGGGCGGCATCTCCCAGAAACTTCACATGCAGCGCACGCGCGGGATGCCCCTGGCCCTCAGACAGCAGACGGATCGCACGCTGGCGGATGCACAGGACGGCCTTTTGACCCGTGGCAAGCGTTGGTGCCGGGAACGTGCCGAGCGGCGTCACCAGAGCGCCGTCCGCGACTTTCCAGGGGATCTCGTTGATCTCGGAGAACAGGCGCGCGACGAACAAGTCGACCGGATAGCGATAGAGTTCCTCGGCGCGGCCGAGTTGGATGATGCGGCCGGCACGCATGACGGCGATACGATCGCCGAGCCGCATCGCTTCCTCGGGATGGTGAGTGACGATCATGCTGGTCGCGCGGGTCTCCCGCAGCAGTTCCAGCGTCCCCTCCTGCAAGCGCTCGCGGAGTTGGATGTCGAGGCCGGAGAACGGCTCGTCCATCAGCATCACGGCGGGACGCGGGACCAACGCCCGCGCCAGCGCCACCCGCTGCTGCTCACCGCCCGAGAGAATGTGCGGGTGCTGGTCGGCGTAGTGCTCGAGCCCGACGCGGGCGAGCAGCGCGAGCGCCTCGCGGCGGGCGTCGCGGGCTGGGAGCTGCTTGAGGCCGAACGCCACGTTCTCGACGATCGTCAGGTGCGGGAACAGCGCGAAGTCCTGGAACATCAAGCCGACGTTACGCTCTTCCGGCGGCACAAAACGATCGGGCCCGGCGACTTCCTGGCCGTTGATGAGGACGCGGCCGCCGGTCGGGCGCTCGATGCCGGCCGCTATGCGAAGCAGCGTCGTCTTTCCGCAGCCTGAGGGGCCGAGCAGGCAGACGACTTCGCCGGGCGCAATGTCGAGGCTGGCGCCGTCAAGCGCGATCGTCCCGTCGAAGGTGCGTTCGATGGCTTCGAAGGTCAGTCGTGCGGCGAAGGTCGTCGCGGCGCGCGTCGTGGCTTGGCCTCGTGCGGTCGACAGCGCGTTGTCTGAGGACACCTTATGTCCGCCGATCTTACCAAGGAGATCCCTGAAACTCACGCCGCCTCCTCGATCGGCCGCGCGCGGTGATCTCAGCGGCGGCCCGTCTCCCCCGTATCGTCTTCCTCAGCTTCGGGCAAGTCGAGGTCGAGTTCCTCCTGCGCGGCATCAGCGTCATCTTCGAGCGGCAGTTCGTCCGGCATGAGCGCGGCGACATCGGTGGGTTCCGGCACCTTGAAGTCGGGCGGCAGGTTCGAATCGAGGAGTCCGGCGCCTTTCAGCTCCTGCAGACCTGGCAGATCCTTGACCGTGTCCAGGTTGAAGTGGGCGAGGAAACCTTCGGTGGTGCCATAGGTGATGGGCTTTCCCGGTGCGCGGCGACGGCCACGCGGGCGCACCCACCCCGTTTCGAGAAGCACATCGAGCGTGCCCTTCGACGTTTGCACGCCGCGGATCTCCTCGATCTCTGCGCGCGTCACCGGCTGGTGGTAGGCGATGATCGCCAACGTCTCCAGCGCCGCTTTGGAGAGCTTGCGCTCTTCCTTCGCGTGGCGTTCGAGCAAAAACGAGAGATCGTCGGCGGTGCGGAAGGCCCATTTTCCGGCAACGCGCACCAGATTGATCCCGCGCGAGGCGTAGAAGCCCTGCAGCTCGGTCAGCAACGCGGCGACGTCGTCACCGGCGGCGAGGTGGCTTGCAAGGTGCTGGACGTCGAGCGGTTCGGACGCAGCGAACAGCAGCGCTTCGAGAATGCGCAACTTCTCGCGCCGATCGGCAGACGGCAGCGCCGCGATGTTCGCCGGCAGCGGACGCAGAGGTGGTCCCGTGCGCTCCGATGCCGGTGGGCGCATTTCTGTGTCGGCGGTCGGCTCTCGTTTCTCGTTACTCATGTCGTTGTCTGGTGCGATACTCAGCCTGGGTGGAACCATCATAGCCCCCTTGCTTCCCGCCGCCCGACGCATATAGCGCGACGGCCGGCATGCCTTATCCCAACTGCTCCCACTCCGTCCCGGTCTGCTTGCGTCGGAGATAGATCGGCGCGAACGGCCCCGCCTGCTGGATCTCCATCACGCCCTCGCGGACCAGTTCCAGCGACGCGCCAAATGAACTGGCGAGCGCCGTCCGCCCCAATTCCGGCGATGGCAGAAACTGCTCGAGAAAGAAATCGAGTTGCACCCACGAGCCGGCAGCGCGACCGACCAGCGTTTCGAGCCGCTGGCGTGCGTCCTTGATCGACCATACCGTACGCTTCTTGACCACATGCGCGCGCCGGACGGTCGTACGCAGGCGCTGGTCGGCGTAGGCTTTCAGGAGATCGTAGACCTCGGCCGAGTGCTCGCGTGTCCGGATCGTCTTGACGCCTTCGGGCATTCCGCGCGGGAAGATATCGCGACCGAGCCGCTTGCGCGTCATGAGCTGCGCCGCGACGGAGCGCATGGCTTCCAGCCGCATCAGCCGGAACGCCAATCGCGCCGCGAGTTCCTCACCGGACGGGCCGTCGTCGGCGGTCTCATCGCGCGGCAGCAGCAGCCGCGACTTCAGGAACGCGAGCCACGCCGCCATCACGAGGTAGTCGGCCGCCAGTTCCAGCCGCAGCTTCTGCGCCTCGGCGATGTAGGTCAGGTACTGGTTGACCAAGGCGTTGATCGAGATCCGGGCGATATCGACTTTCTGAGTGCGCGCGAGGGCGAGTAGGAGGTCGAGCGGTCCCTCGAAGCCTTCAAGGTCGACGACGAACGCGTCGCCGGCCGCAGGCGGATCGCTCCGCTCGGGATCGCCCCACCCTTCGAGGCTCGCGCTGGTTTCGCCGGCGGCGCCGTTCATCGTGTCGCCCGTGTGACGCCGGCCATTCCCGGCCGGCTTATCCCGTTCTTATCCACAGGGACCATAAACTGATTCACACGGCAACGGACAGCACACGCGCTATGGCGGCTTCGGCAAAGTGTTGCTCGAAAGGCTCTTGGCGTTGCAGGACAGCCAGTGCTGCCTCCAGACGCGCGAGTGGACGACCCTCCAACTTGGCGCTGCTGGCGGCGACGGCCTCCATCTCGGCGAGGATGCCGTTGCAGTGGAGCACCAGATCGCAGCCGGCGGCCAACGCCGCCGTGGCACTCTCGCCGACCGATCCCGACAGCGCCTTCATGCTGACGTCGTCGCTCATCAGCAGACCGTCGAAGCCGATGGTCTTGCGGATGACCTCATCGATCACGGCGGGCGACGTGGTGGCCGGGCGCTCGGCATCGATCGCCGTATAGAGCACGTGCGCCGTCATTGCGGCGGGGAAATGCGCGAGCGCGCGGAACGGCGCGAAGTCAGTGGCCTCCAGGACGTCGCGCGGCGTGTCGACGATCGGCAGCGCATGGTGGCTGTCGGCGGTTCCGCGCCCATGGCCGGGAATATGCTTCATCACGGGCAACACACCGCCAGCCATGAAGCCGTCCGCAACTGCGGCTCCGAGCGTGGCGACCTGCTCCGTCGAGTCGCTATAGGCGCGGTTGCCGATGACGTTGTGCGATCCGGTCACGGGCACGTCGAGCACGGGGGCGCAGTTGGTATTGATGCCGAGCGCTCGAAGATCGGCGGCGGTCTGGCGGCTTGCGAGGAACGCGGCGCGGCGCGCCTCCTCGGGATCGGTGGCATAGAGCGTTCCGTAGAGAGCCGC
>LNEA01000690.1 GCA_001464855.1 Rhizobiales bacterium Ga0077530 | reverse complement strand
TCGACCGCCGCGCCGCCCGCGACAGATCCGGTGAATGCGACATAGCCGACATTCTCATGCGCGACGAGGCGTGCCGTGGCCTCGTGGCTCATGTGCAGGAACTGAAGCAATCCTTCAGGAAGTCCCGCCTTGCGCGCCGCTGCCGCAAAACGCTCGGAGCACAGCGGCGTCTGCTGCGCGTGTTTCAGCAGCACAGCATTTCCCGCCATCAGCGCCGGCACGACCGCGTTGACCGCCGTCAGATACGGATAGTTCCATGGCGCGACGACGAGCACGACACCGACCGGATCACGACGGATGAAGCGCGTGAATCCCGCCTTGGCACCTACGTCGACATCGGCGAGCGCTTCCGGGGCCAACGCAACCATCCGGCGCGCGCGTTCCTCGAAGCCGCGCACTTCGCCTGGCGTGTAGCGGATCGGCCGGCCCATCTGCCATGTGAGTTCCTGCGCAATCGCGTCGCGATCGCCAATGAACGCGTCGACGAATGCGGTCATCCGGCGCGCCCGTTCGGCAAGCGGGCAGTGGCGCCAGTCGCGTTGCGCCGCCACCGCACGCGCCAGCGCCGCGGCGATCTCCGTATCGGAGGCTTGAGTCCGTTCGACATAAACCGAGCCGTCCACTGGGCTGATCGTCTTGAAGGATGCCATGTGCGGAGCTCAGATGATGCTTGCGGAACTCGCGCTCCTCCCACTCGCGTGTGGCCGCGAAATGATCGACGAACGCGTCGCCGAATGCCGCTCGGGCCTCGGATGACGCCTTGAGACGCTGCGCGGCCTCCCACAACGTGCCGGGAAGACCGAGTTCGGCCGGCATCGTCTGGTCATACGCATTGCCGGAGACGGCGGGCAGCGGCTCGATCTTGTTCTCGATACCCCACAGGCCACTGGCGAGCGCGGCCGACAAGGCAATGTACGGGTTCGCGTCGGCCGCCGCGATCCGGTACTCGACGCGCTGCGACGCAGGGCTCCCGGGAATGGCGCGCAACGCCGTCGTCCGATTCTCGATACCCCACGTTGCACTGGTCGGAGCCCAGAAACCAGGAACGAGCCGTGAGTAGGAATTCACTGTCGACGATACCATCGCGAGCCATGCCGGCATCAGCCGCTGCTGACCACCGATGAAGTGGCGCATGGCATCACTCATCTTGTGAGGCGCCCCCGCATCGTGAAACACGGACTTGCCGGCGTCGTCTCGGAGTGAAATGTGGATGTG
>LNEA01000689.1 GCA_001464855.1 Rhizobiales bacterium Ga0077530 | reverse complement strand
GACAGCACGGTTGACCAATGACGTCGGCACCATCGGATCCCATCGACGACGGCGGTGCGCGACATCTCACGCGCGGCCGCGTGATGCCCGACATCGAACTGCCGACGACGGCCAATCAACCGGTCAACTTCCGGCGCCTCGACGGCTGGACGATCCTGTTCGTGTACCCCTGGACTGGAAGACCCGGCGTCGACAATCCACCTGGCTGGGACGACATTCCCGGCGCGCACGGCTCGACGCCGGAAGCCGAGGGGTTCCGCAACCTGCATCGGACGTTCGTGGAAGTCGGGGCGCGGGTTTACGGCCTTTCCGCGCAAACAACCGCTTGGCAGCGCGAGTTCGCGACGCGGCTCGAACTGCCCTTCGATTTGGCAAGCGATGCGGAGCGACAAATGCAGCAGGCGCTGTCGCTGCCGACATTCGCGACGGGCGGCGTCACCTACCTGACGCGGCTGACACTCGCGATCAAAGATGGACGGATCGAGCGGACGCTCTATCCGGTCCTACAGCCGGGCGCTCATTCGCGCGACGTGCTCGTATGGCTCAATGAACTGGTGAGCCGCAAACCGCGTTGACCTCCGCCAACGCGAAACCGGCCGGGGAAGAGTCCCACCGACCGGCTCACGACAGCATCGCAAAGATTGCTAGGTCACTTCCGCGCGACGAGGGCGTCGCGGATTTCCTTGAGGTACTGCTCGGACGGTGATGGCGGCGCCGGCGGTGCTGCCGCCTTTTCCTTTTCGAAGCGCTGACGGAGCATGTTGATCCCCTTGACCAGCATGAAGATGGCCCAGGCGACGATGAGGAAGCTGATCACGTTGTTGAGGAACAGGCCGATGTTGATGGAGACGGCTTCCTTACCGGCCTCGGCGGCGCGTAGCGGAATTTTGAGATCGGAGAAATCGACGCCGCCGATCAGAATGCCGAAGGGCGGCATGATCACATCTTTGACCAGCGATGCGACGATGGTCCCGAACGCGCCGCCGATGATGATGCCGATGGCCATGTCGAGGACGTTGCCCTTCAGGGCAAATTCCCGGAATTCGTCGATAAGTTTCTTCATGGCAGAGCGCTCCGCGTTGGCCGATGTTCC
>LNEA01000688.1 GCA_001464855.1 Rhizobiales bacterium Ga0077530 | reverse complement strand
CCGTTCGTGCTCATCGAGGGCATGACGATCGCCGGCATCGCCGTCGGCGCGACCAAAGGCTACATCTACATTCGATCCGAGTACCCTCACGCCATTGCCGTGCTCAAGGCAGCGATCGCCATCGGCCGCAAGGCGAGCGTGCTCGGCGCGAATATCGCGGGCTCCAACTACGCGTTCGACCTCGAAGTTCGCGTCGGCGCCGGGGCCTATGTTTGCGGCGAGGAAACGGCGCTGCTCGAAAGCCTCGAAGGCCGCCGGGGCATCGTTCGCGCCAAGCCGCCGCTTCCTGCGCATCACGGCCTGTTCGCGCGCCCGACCGTAATCAACAACGTCCTCACATTGGCGGCGGTGCCGTTCATTCTTTCGGAAGGCGCGAAGGCGTATGCCGATCTCGGCATGGGCCGCTCGCGCGGTACGATGCCGATCCAGCTTGCCGGCAACATCAAGCATGGCGGTCTCTTCGAGACGGCGTTCGGCGTCACCCTCGGTGATCTCGTCGACGACATCGGGGGCGGCACGTTCACCGGCCGTCCGGTCAAGGCCGTGCAGGTGGGCGGCCCGCTCGGCGCCTACTTTCCGCGCGCGCTGTTCGATACACCCTTCGACTACGAGGCCTTCACCGCGAAGAACGGTCTCATCGGCCACGGCGGCATCACGGTTTTCGACGACACCGCCGACATGGCAAAGCAGGCGCGATTTGCGTTCGAGTTCTGCGCCATCGAAAGCTGCGGCAAGTGCACGCCGTGCCGCATTGGCTCGACGCGCGGCGTCGAAACGATCGACAAGATCATCGCGGGTGACAGCGCGGAATCCAATCTCGCTCTCGTCAGCGATCTCTGCAACACGATGAAGTTCGGTTCGCTCTGCGCACTCGGTGGGTTCACCCCGTACCCGGTGATGAGCGCACTCAACCATTTCCCCGACGATTTCCGTCGCACTGCGCGACTGCCGCATTCGGAACACCCGAGTCCCGCGCCGAAAAGATGGTCACGCTGACCATCGATGGCAACACCGTCACGGTGCCGGCGGGAACCTCGATCATGCGCGCCGCCATGGAAAGCGGAACGCAGATCCCCAAGCTCTGCGCGACGGACATGGTCAACGCCTTTGGCTCGTGCCGCCTTTGTCTCGTCGAGATCGAGGGACGGGCGGGCACGCCCGCCTCGTGCACGACACCGGCGATGGACGGCCTCGTCGTGCGCACGCAGACGCCACGCCTGAAGGACATCCGCCGCGGCGTGATGGAACTCTACATCTCCGACCATCCGCTCGATTGCCTGACCTGCGCGGCCAACGGTGACTGCGAGCTGCAGGACATGGCTGGCGCAGTCGGGCTGCGCGACGTGCGCTACGGCTACGACGGCGCGAACCACGTCTTCGCCAAGCAGGGTGGCGTTGCCAATGACGCCTGGATGCCGAAGGACGAAACCAACCCATATTTCACATACGATCCCTCGAAATGTATTGTTTGCAGCCGCTGCGTGCGCGCGTGCGAGGAGGTGCAGGGGACATTCGCGTTGACCATCGAGGGCCGCGGCTTCGAGAGCCGCGTCTCGCCTGGCATGTCGGAGAACTTCCTCGACAGCGAGTGCGTGTCCTGCGGCGCCTGCGTACAAGCTTGTCCGACGGCGACGCTGAGCGAGAAATCGCTGATCGATGTCGTATTGCGGCGTCGGCTGCTCGTTCAAGGCCGAGATGCGCGGCGAAGAAGTCGTGCGGATGGTCCCCTACAAGGACGGCAAGGCCAACCGCGGACACTCGTGCGTCAAAGGTCGCTTCGCTTGGGGGTACGCCACCCACAAGGAGCGCATCCTCAATCCAATGGTGCGCGACAAGATCACCGACCCGTGGCGCGAGACGACCTGGGAGGAAGCGATCGGTCGCGTCGCCTCCGAATTCAAGCGCATCCAATATCAGTACGGCCGCGAGGCCGTCGGCGGCATCACGTCGTCGCGTTGCACCAACGAGGAGACGTTCCTCGTCCAGAAGCTGATCCGCGCCGGCTTCGGCGTCAACAACGTCGACACGTGCGCCCGCGTTTGCCACTCGCCGACTGGCTACGGCCTCAAGACCGCGTTCGGCACCTCGGCCGGTACGCAGGATTTCGATTCTGTCGAACAGGCCGACGTCATGATGGTGATCGGCGCCAACCCGACCGACGGGCACCCCGTGTTTGCGAGCCGCATGAAGAAGCGGCTGCGCCAGGGCGCCAAGCTGATCGTCGTCGACCCGCGCCGCATCGATATGGTGCGCACGCCGCACATCGCCGCCGCTCATCATCTGCCGCTGCTGCCAGGCACCAACGTCGCCGTGCTCACCGCGTTGGCGCACGTGATCGTGACCGAAGGTCTCGTCAACGAAACCTTCGTCCGCGAGCGGTGCGAGATGGATGATTTCATGGAATGGGCGGCGTTCGTTGCCGAGCCGCGCCATTCGCCGGAAGCGACCGAGCAGTACACGGGTGTTCCCGCGGCCGAACTGCGAGCGGCGGCGCGCCTCTACGCCACCGGTGGCAACGCCGCGATCTACTACGGCCTCGGCGTCACCGAGCACAGCCAGGGCTCGACGACCGTTATGGCGATCGCGAACCTGGCGATGGCGACCGGCAACCTCGGACGGCCCGGCGTTGGCGTCAATCCGTTGCGCGGGCAGAACAACGTGCAGGGCGCCTGCGACATGGGCTCGTTCCCGCATGAGCTCTCGGGCTATCGCCACGTCTCGGACGACGCGACGCGGACCATGTTCGAGACGCTGTGGGGCGCCAAGATCAGCCCGGAGCCTGGCCTGCGCATCCCCAACATGCTCGATGCCGCCGTCGAGGGGACGTTCAAGGCGATTTACATCCAAGGCGAGGACATTCTCTCGCGGCGATGGAATGCGTCGTCGTGCACGACCTGTTCCTCAACGAGACGGCCAACTACGCGCATGTGTTCCTGCCGGGTTCGACATTCCTGGAAAAGGACGGCACGTTCACCAACGCCGAGCGGCGCATCCAGCTCGTCCGCCGTGTGATGACGCCGCGCAACGGCGGCTATGCCGATTGGGAGATCACGCAGCTCATCGCCAAGGCCGTAGGGCTCAACTGGACCTACACGCATCCGAGCCAGGTGATGGACGAGATCGCGGCGCTGACGCCGACGTTCGCGGGCGTCAGTTTCGCCAAGATCGAGGCCATGGGTTCCGTGCAATGGCCGTGCAACGACGCCAACCCGATGGGCTCCCCGGTCATGCACGCGACGACGTTCGCGCGCGGCAAGGGCAAGTTCATGCTGACCGAGTACGTGCCGACCGACGAGCGCACGGGCCCGCGCTTCCCGCTGCTTCTGACCACCGGCCGCATCCTGTCGCAATACAATGTCGGCGCGCAGACCCGGCGGACCGACAACGTCGTGTGGCACGAGGAAGACCGTCTCGAAATCAATCCGCATGACGCGGAGCAGCGCGGCGTCAAGGACGGTGATTGGGTGCGCATTACGAGCCGCGCCGGCGAGACGGCGCTGCGGGCGGTGATCACCGATCGCGTCGCGCCGGGCGTCGTCTACACGACCTTCCACCACCCCTTGACGCAAGCAAACGTCATCACGACGGACTATTCGGATTGGGCGACCAACTGCCCCGAATACAAAGTCACGGCCGTGCAGATTGGTCTGTCCAACGGGCCGACGCGCTATCAGGAGGACTACGAAGCCTTCTCTGAGGCCAGCCGGCGCATCGCTCCCGCCGAGGCGGCGGAATAGCCGATGATCGATGCGGCCACACGTGCGCGCTCGCTGAAGGTGACGGCATCCGCCGTTGCCTGGCGCGAGCGTGATGTGCCCGTCGAGGTGCCGGTCGCGCTGGTCTACAACGGCACGACCTACGCTGTCATGATGGCGTCGCCGACCGATCTCGAGGATTTCGCGATCGGGTTCAGCCTGAGCGAGGGCATCATCGGTGGGCCGGAGGATGTCGCGAGCCTCGAGGTGCTCGAGCACGACAACGGCGTCGAGCTGCGGATGTGGCTCACCGAAGGAAGGGCGCGTGATTTCGTGGCGCGCCGTCGCCAGATCACCGGGCCGACCGGATGCGGGCTGTGCGGCGTCGAAAGTCTCGACGCCATCGCTTCGACGTTTGCGACGGTCGATAGCGATGTGACGTTCGATGCCGGCGATATCAACACGGCATTGGCCGCGCTTCCCGCCGCACAGTTCCTCAATCAACAGACTCACGCCGTACATGGTGCCGGTTTCTGGACCGCCGATCTAGGGCTCGTCGCGGTTGCGGAAGACGTTGGCCGCCACAACGCGCTCGACAAGCTGATCGGGGGCCTACGCCGCAAAGGCATCGCATTGTCGCGCGGCATGGTCCTGCTGACGAGCCGCGTCTCCGTCGAGATGGTGCAAAAGGCCGCGACCGCCGGCGCGCCTGTTGTCGTCGCGGTGTCGGCGCCGACGGGGTTCGCCCTGAAAGTTGCGGAAGCGGCCGGGATCACGCTGGTCGCGGTAGCGCGCAAGGATGGCTTCGAGATTTTCACCCACCCGCAGCGCGTTTGCGACGCAGGCGAGATCAAGCCCCAACAGAAGGAGCAGGCCCACCATGCAGCATGACAAGCTGGTGATGATGGCCAATCAGATCGCCAAGTTTTTTGAGTCGCAGGGCGAGGTGCGCGCGCTGCCGCAGATCACCAAGCACATCGAGGATTTCTGGGATCCGCGCATGCGTCGTGGCATCGTTGCGCATGTCGCCGCGGGCGGCGCGGGGCTTGACCCACTCGCGCTTGCGGCGCTGAAAAATCTCAAGCCCGTGCAGCCAAGCGCGCCGCCGGTCGGCGCACCCTGAAAAACAATGCCCTCCCCCCAAAGGTTGGGGAGAGGGCGTCCGAAACACCTCAATCGATCACGCGAGATCGAAGCGGTCCGCGTTCATCACCTTGGTCCAGGCTGCCACGAAATCCTTGACGAACTTCCCATTCGCGTCCGAACCAGCATAAACCTCGGCGAGCGAGCGCAGCACCGAATTCGAGCCGAACACGAGATCGACGCGCGTGCCGGTCCACTTGACGTCGCCGGTTTTGCGATCGCGCCCCTCGTACACGCCGTCCGTTCCGGAGGCTTTCCACTCCGTGCACATGTCGAGCAGGTTGACGAAGAAGTCGTTGGTCAAGGCGCCCGGCTTGTCGGTGAGCACACCATGTGCCGAGCCGCCGACATTGATGTTGATGGCGCGCAGGCCACCAATCAGCGCCGTCAATTCCGGTGCGGTCAGCGTGAGCTGCTGCGCCTTGTCGATCAGCAGAGCCTCGGCGGGCACCACATAGCGGGCCTTCTCGAAGTTTCGGAAACCATCCGCCACGGGTTCGAGATAGGTGAAGGAGTCGACATCCGTCGTTACGCTATGACCCGCTGCCTTCGCCGCCTGTTCGACGCCGGCATTGCCCGCGAGCACGATCAGGTCGGCGAGCGAGATTTTCTTGCCGCCGGTCTGACCCTGATTGAATTCGAACTGAATACGCTCGAGAGCCTTGAGGACTTTGGCCAGTTGCTCCGGCTGGTTGGCTTCCCAATCCTTCTGCGGCGCCAAACGGATGCGCGCTCCATTGGCGCCACCGCGCTTGTCGCCGCCGCGGAACGTGGACGCTGAGGCCCAGGCGGTGCCGACGAGTTCGGAGACGCTTAGCCCGGAAGCTAGAATCTTAGCCTTGAGCGCGGCGGCGTCGGCGTCATCGATCAGCGGATGATCGACGGCGGGCACCGGATCCTGCCAGATCAGCTCCTCCTTCGGCACTTCCGGGCCGAGATAGCGCGCCCGCGGCCCGAGATCGCGATGCGTCAGCTTGAACCAGGCGCGTGCGAATGCCTCGGCGAAGGCCTGCGGATCCTCGAGGAAGCGGCGCGAGATCTTCCCGTACTCGGGATCGAAGCGCAGCGACAGGTCGGTCGTCAGCATCTTCGGCTTGCGCTTTTTTGACGAATCGTGCGCGTCAGGAATGATCTCGCCAGCGTCCTTGGCGACCCACTGGTTTGCGCCGGCGGGAGATTTCTCCAACTCCCATTCGAACCTGAACAGGTTCTCGAAGAAATGATTGCTCCACTGCGCCGGCGTTTGCGTCCAGGTAACCTCGAGGCCGCTGCCGATCGCGTCGGCGCCATGACCGGTGCCGAACTTGCTGGTCCACCCGAAACCCTGAGACTCCAGATCGGCGGCTTCGGGGTCTGGGCCCTTGTGTGACTCCGCATCTGCACCGTGGGTCTTCCCGAAGGTGTGGCCACCGGCGATCAGCGCGACCGTCTCCTCGTCGTTCATGGCCATGCGCTTGAAGGTCTCGCGGATGTCCTTCGCCGCCGCCAGCGGATCGGGATTGCCGTCCGGACCTTCGGGATTGACGTAGATCAGACCCATCTGGACAGCGGCGAGCGGGTTCTCCAACTCGCGTTCGCCGGAATAGCGGCTGTTGGGATTTTTCGACGGTGCGAGCCACGTGGTCTCACGCCCCCAATACACGTCCTGATCCGGCTCCCACGTATCCTGCCGACCGGCAGCGAAGCCGAAGGTGCGGAAGCCCATGGTCTCGAGCGCGACATTGCCGGCAAGGATCATCAGGTCGGCCCATGAAATGGCTTGGCCGTATTTCTGCTTGATCGGCCACAGCAGGCGGCGCGACTTATCGATGTTGACGTTGTCCGGCCAGCTATTGAGCGGGGCGAAACGTTGCTGACCGCGACCGCCACCGCCACGCCCGTCACCGATGCGGTACGTGCCGGCGCTGTGCCATGCCATCCGGATCATCTGTGGACCATAGTGGCCAAAATCGGCGGGCCACCAGGCTTGAGAGTCGGTCATCAGCTTGCGCAGGTCGTTTTTCAGAGCCGCGTAGTCGAGTTTTTTGAACTCTTCACGATAGTTGAAGGTTTGGCCGAGCGGGTCTGATTTGGACGAATGCTGGTTGAGCAAATCGACGCGCAACTGGTTCGGCCACCAGGTGCGGTTCTGAGAGCCGCCGCCGACGACCGGTGCGGCGCTGCCTGAAAATGGGCATTTGCCCTCCGATGATCCGTCCATAACTTCCTCCGCCTGCTTCAGGAGCCGCGCGTTGTGCGCAGCTTCCCTGGAATTTAAATCGCTCCAAACTGTAGGCGCCCTTGCAGTCATGGTCCAATCGCATTAACTTCGCCGAGCGATAAGAAAAACTGATCGATATGCTCTCGCTCAAACAACTCCGTTATTTGGATGCGGTGGCCCGCCACGGCCATTTTGGCAAGGCGGCGGCGCATTGCGCGGTCTCACAACCGGCGCTCTCCATGCAGATTCAGGAACTGGAGCAGGAGCTCGGCGTCCAACTCGTCGAGCGTCGTCGCCAGGGTGCGCAACTGACCGAAGCGGGCCGCGAAGTCGCCCGCCGCGCCCAACGCATTCTCAATGAAGTGCGCGACATTGGCGACGTCGCGCGCCAGAGCCGTGAACCGCTTTCGGCGCCGGTTCGTTTCGGCGTCATCCCGACCATCGCGCCTTACGTGCTGCCGGCGCTGCTGCCGTTGCTGCGCGAGAGCCATCCGGCACTGGTGCTCCAGGTGCGCGAGACGCACACCCAGCAACTTGTCTCGGACCTTCTCGAGGGGACGTTGGACCTGCTGCTGCTGGCCCTCCCGATCGATCATGCGGAGATCGAGACGCTGCTGCTCTGCGAGGATCGGTTTCTGCTGGCGATGCCGCCGGAACGCATCCTGCGCGGGCGGGTCAACGCAACTCCGGAGCTATTCCAGCACGACCGGCTGCTGCTGCTCGAAGAGGGCCATTGCTTGCGCGATCAGGCGCTTGCCATCTGCAACCTGCGTCAGGTCGATAGCGTCGATACGTTCGGTGCCTCGAGCCTCGCGACGATCGTGCAAATGGTTGCAAACGGCATGGGGCTGACGTTGCTTCCAGAAATCAGCGTCAAGCTCGAAGCGGTCGGCGGTCGCGTCGCGATCCGGCGTTTCGCCGATCCCGAGCCGTCGCGAAGACTGGGGCTCGCATGGCGCACGACGTGTCCGCGTCGGCGGGATTTCACCGCGCTCGGCGCGTTTATCCTGACGGCGATCCGGAGTTGCCAGCGGCCCGCGAGCCCGATCTCCGCGCATCGCGCAAAGCGTACGCGTGGCTCGAAGTCGAGATGATCCGCGCGACGCTTTGCTATTTGGCGTCCCAGGCCGAGAACGGGTACTTGGCGAGGTCGGCGTTGTAAAACCGCCGGTCGTCGGTGACTTCCTCGCCGATCCAATGCGGCAGCTCGATGGGGCGATCGGCGCGATCGAGTTCGATCTCGGCGATTACGAGCCCGTTGTTGTCGCCGTCGAAGACATCGATCTCCCAATTCAACCCGCCATTGCGAACGATGTGGCGCGTCTTGCTGATCACTGAGCCTTCGCGAAGTTCCAAGAGTTCCTTGGCTTCCGCCACGGGGATCGCGAACTCGTATTCGTGCCGCTCGATGCCGGTGCGCGCGGTCTTGATCGTGAGCGTCGCGGCTTCGTCGCCATCGATGCGCACGCGCATCGAGATCCGATCGTTCTTCGTGAGATAGGCTTGGCGCAGCCGGCGCGCGCGAACGATGTGGCGCTTCCACCCGTGGCCGCGTACTCGGAACTTCCGCTCGATTTCGAGAGCCATTTGCGCGCTTGCTCAGAGCCAAGTGGGGACGCACGGTCAGCCGTTCGCAACATGTACGCCTTCGCCCTCATTGCCACAACTGACAGGCCGAATTTGCCGCGCTGAGGCTGTTCGTTGCCGGCACTTCTCATCCTTCGCAGGACAAGACCCCATGCCGCCATTGGCGGCAGCCTGGGCGGAATTCCAGCAGCGACGGCCCTTGCCAACGCTTCAGCTTGATCGGAAAATACGAGCGATAACAGTCAATTACCATTCGTTAAGCATCTGGCACGGCGTGTGCATACACAAATGTATGCACGATTGGTGCGCAGTTGAAACGCATGTCTCACGCGGAGGTTTTCAGATGCGTCGTCGGAATTTTCTCGCAGGCTCGGGCGCCGCAGTCGCCGGTGCAAACCTCATTCCCTTCCTCAGGTCGTCGGCAGCTTGGGCGCAGGGGGCAGCCGATACGCTCGTCATCGCGACCAGCACGACGATCAACAGTCTGGATCTCCATCGCGTCGGCACCAACAGGCCGAGCTACCAGGTGACAGTCAACCTCTACGATCGCCTGCTCACGTTCGGCACCAAGGTCACCGCCGACGGCGCCGTGGTCTATGACTACACGAAGCTCAAGGGCGAGCTCGCCGAGAGCTGGAAGGTCGCCGACGACGGCATGTCGGTGACGTTCAAGCTCAAGCCGACGGCGAAGTTCTGGGACGGCACGCCGGTCACCGCCGACGACGTCAAGTGGTCGCTCGATCGCGCCGTCTCGCTCGGCGGCTTTCCTGGCGTTCAGATGAAAGCGGGCTCGCTCGAGAAGCCCGAGCAGTTCGAGGTCGTCGACGCGCAGACCTTCCGGATCAAGTTCCTGCGCAAGTCGAAGCTGACATTGCCGGACCTCGCCGTGCCGGTGCCATTCATCCTGAGCGCGAAGGTCGGCAAGGAGAAGGCTACGGAGAAGGATCCGTGGGCGACTGAGTGGTTCCATCGCAATCCGATGGGTTCGGGCGCGTATAAGCTCGAGCGCTGGGATCCCGGCCAGCAGGTCGTCTACACGCGCAATGACGCTTGGGTCGGCGGTCCGCTGCCTGCCTACAAGCGAGTCATTATTCGTGAGATCCCCGCCCAGGCGACGCGGCGCGCGCTGGTCGAGCGCGGCGACATCGCGCTCGCGTTCGAGATTCCATCCAAGGACGCGCAAGAGCTGAAGAAGGCCGGCAAGGCTGTCGTCGTCGGGGCGCCGATCGACAACTGTCTCCACGTGCTCTGTCCGAACCTCGATTTCGCGCCGTTCAAAGATAAGAAGGTGCGCCAGGCGATCGCGTACGCGGTGCCCTACGACCAGATCTTCAAGCAGGCAGCCTACGAGCGCGGCGTACCGATGTGGGGCGGCAAGTCGGCGACGCCCGCCGATATCTCGTGGCCGCAGCCCTTCCCCTACACGACCGACTACGACAAGGCGAAAGCACTGCTGTCACAGACCGCGTTCAAGGATGGCTTCGAAGTGCCGCTGTCGTTCGATCTCGGCACCGCGGAATGGGGCGAGCCCGCGGCGCTGCTGATCCAGGAGGGCCTGAGCAAGATCGGCATCAAGGCGACGATCGACAAGATCCCCGGCGCCAACTGGCGCACGCGTGCGCTGGTCGAGAAGAAGCTGCCGCTGCATCTCGAAAACTTCGGCGGCTGGCTCGATACGCCCGACTACTACTTCTTCTGGGCCTACCTGAAGGGCAATCTCTTCAACTCATCGAACTACGACGACGCCGAGATGAAGGCGCTGATCGACGAAACACTGCATATGGAGACGAGCGATCCGACCTATGCGCCGAAGATCAAGCGCATGATCGCCAAGGCGTTCGACGACGTGCCGCGTATTCCGTTGTGGCAGCCGTTCCTCGACAGCGCGATGCGCAAGGACGTCGCCGGTTACACGTCGTGGTTTCATCGCCAGCCGGACGTGCGCTTCATGGCGCCGAATAAGGCCTAGTGCGATGACCGCCGCCCGGCTCCTCAGCATCGCGAAACGTCTCGGCCAGACGCTCCCCGTTCTGGCCGGGATCCTCGTCATCACGTTCCTGCTGACGCGGGCGCTGCCGGGCGATCCTGCGGCATATTTTGCAGGACCGGCGGCTGACGAAAAATCGATCGCGGAAATTCGCAAGAGCCTGGGCCTTGACCGTTCGCTGCCGGCGCAGTTCCTGATCTACATCGGCCAGCTTGCGAAGGGCGATCTCGGCCAGTCGATCTCGACCGGCCAACCGGTGGTGACCGAGCTGTTCACGCGGCTTCCGGCGTCGCTCGAACTGACGCTCGCCGCGCTCACGCTGTCGCTGCTGATTGCGGTGCCGCTCGGCGTGCTGGCGGCGACGCGGCCCGATACGTGGGTCGATCATCTCTGCCGCTTCGTTGTGACGGCAGGCGTCAGCCTGCCGACTTTCTTCACCGGCCTCGCACTGCTCTACGTTTTCTACTATCTGCTCGGGTGGGCGCCGGCGCCGCTCGGGCGCCTCGACATCATCGTGCTGCCGCCGACCCGCATTACCGGCTTCTACACAATCGACGCGCTTCTCGCGGGAGACTTCGCGACGTTCCGCGCAGCACTGGCGCAGCTCACGTTGCCGGCGACGACGCTGGCGCTCTTCACGCTCGCCCCAATCGCCCGCATGACGCGCGGATCGATGCTCCAGGTGCTGGCATCCGATTTCGTGCGCACCGCACGAGCGGCAGGGTTGCCCGGGCGTACCGTGCTTTTCACGTATGCCTTCCGCAATGCGCTGCTTCCCGTCGTCACCACGCTCGGCATGGTGTTCTCTTTTACGCTCGGCGCCAACGTGCTGGTCGAGAAGGTGTTCGCGTGGCCGGGCATCGGCTCCTACGCGATCGAGGCGCTGACGGTCTCGGACTATGCCGCTGTCCAGGGCTTCGTTCTGGCGATGGCGATCCTGTTCGTCGCGCTCAATCTCCTCATTGACATCGCCTATACGCTCATTGACCCGCGGATCGCCTCGGAGGCTTGATCATGCTTGCCCGATCGGAACAGACGGATCCCTCGGCCGCCGCCATTGCCACCCCGCCGCGCAAATCGTGGCTCGGGCACGTTCGCTACGTGCTGGTTTCGAACCCGGTGACGCTGTTTGCGTTCTCGTTGCTGTTGCTGATCCTGACCGCCGCGCTGATCGGGCCCTACATCGTTCCCTACGATCCGCTCGCGACGCTGCCCGGCCAACAACTCAAGCCGCCGTCATGGCAGCACTGGTTCGGCACCGATCAACTCGGTCGCGACATCTTCTCGCGCGTGGTCGTTGCCGCGCGCCTCGATCTCATGCTGTCGGTTGCCGCGGTGGCGCTGTCGTTCGTGATCGGCTCCGCGCTCGGCTCGGTCGCGGGTTACTACGGCGGCTGGGTCGAGACCGTCGTCGGCCGCGTCTGCGATACGATCATGGCGTTTCCGCTGTTCGTGCTCGCGATGGGCATTGTCGCCGCGCTCGGCAACACGATCGAGAATATCATCTACGCCACCGCGATCATCAATCTGCCGTTCTATGCCCGCATGGCCCGCGCGGAGGTGAGCATCCGACGAAACGCCGGCTTCGTGCAGGCGGCGCGGCTGACCGGCAACGGCGACTGGCGCATTCTCGCGCTGCAGGTGTTTCCCAACGCGTTGCCGCCGATGATGGTGCAAGTGTCGCTCAATCTCGGTTGGGCGATCCTCAACGCCGCCGGCCTCTCGTTCATCGGCCTCGGCGTGCGTCCGCCGACGCCCGAATGGGGGATCATGGTGGCGGAAGGCGCGAACTACATCATCTCCGGTGAGTGGTGGGTCGCGCTGTTTCCCGGTCTCGCGCTGATGCTCGCAGTATTCACCTTCAACCTGCTCGGCGACGGTCTCCGCGACATCGTCGATCCCCAGCGGCGGACGTGAACACGATGGACACGCAAGCTGCGACTGCCGAGATCCCGTCGGTCACCCAACCGCTGCTCGAAGTCTCCAATCTAACGGTCGAATTCGCGACGCGTAACGGCACGGTCACCGCGGTTCGTAAGGTCGATCTCGTTGTCGCCAAGGGCGAGACGGTCGGCATCGTCGGCGAGTCCGGTTCGGGCAAGTCTGTAACCTCCTACGCGGTCATGCGCATTCTGGATCGCGCTGGACGCATCGCGCAGGGCACGATCAGCTTCTCCGGCATTCCGCTGCATGATGCCCGCGAGGACACGATGCTCGACCTGCGCGGTCGCGAAATCTCGATGATCTTCCAGAACCCGCGTGCTGCGCTCAATCCGATCCGCCGGGTCGGACGCCAGATCGAGGACGTGCTGGTGCGCCATTCGCAGGCGACTTCGCAGAACGCCAAGGTCAAAGCGATCGAGCTTTTGAAACTCGTGCGCATCAACGATCCCGAGGGGCGCTACCACGCCTATCCGTTCGAGCTTTCCGGCGGCATGTGCCAGCGCGTCGTCATCGCGATTGCGCTTGCTTGCCAGCCGCGCCTGCTGATCGCCGATGAGCCGACGACTGGGCTTGACGTGACCACGCAGAAGACCGTCATGGACCTTGTCGCCGACCTGACGCGTGAGCGGCAGATGTCGACCATTCTCATCACCCACGACCTCGGTCTCGCGGCGCAATACTGCGATCGCATCGTGGTGATGCAGAAGGGTGATGTCGTCGAGACGGCGACAGCCGCGCAGATTTTCGAGGCGCCGACCCACGACTACACCAAGCGCCTGATGCGCGCGACGCCGCGTCCAGGCATCGCGATCCGCGATCTGCTGCCCGAGGACCAGGCGCGCGCTGCTATCGAGCTGCCGGCGCGGACGCCGGGTGCCGAGCCGATCCTGTCGGTGCGCGACCTGGTCAAGGAATATCCGCGCGCGGGCGGCAATCTGCTCGCAAAGTTTGGACCCAAGAAGGAGAAGGCGGCGGCGCCAGCGTTCCGCGCGGTCGACGGCATCTCGTTCGACGTCGGAGTTGGCGAGAGCGTCGGCCTCGTCGGCGAATCGGGTTGTGGCAAATCGACGACCTCGTCGATGGTGATGCGCCTGCTCGATCAGACGTCCGGCGCCATCCTCTTCGACGGTGTCGATATCGCGAAGCTGCCGGCCAAAGCCTTCGCAATGCATCCTCTACGCGCGAAACTGCAGATGGTGTTCCAGGATCCGACCGATAGCCTCAATCCGCGCTTCACGGCGTTCCGGGCTATCGCCGATCCGCTCTATCGGCTCGGTGGCGTGACGAGCACCGATGAAGCGCGCGCCCGAGTCGATGCGCTTGCCGATGATGTCGGCCTGCCACGCGCGCTACTCGATCGCTTTCCCCATCAGCTCTCCGGTGGCCAGAAGGCACGCGTCGGCATTGCTCGCGCAATCGCGCTGTCACCGAAGCTGCTGATTCTGGACGAACCGACAGCGGCGCTCGATGTATCCGTGCAGGCGGTGGTGCTCAATCTGCTCGTCGATCTGAAAGCGCGGCTCGGCATGAGTTATCTCTTCGTGTCGCACGATCTGCATGTGGTCCGGCTCCTTTGTGACCGCGTCATTGTGATGAAGGGCGGGTGCATCGTCGAAGCGGGTGAGACCGAAGCGGTGATGACCGCGCCAAGCAATGCCTACACACGCGAGCTGCTTTCTGCGGCGCCGCACGCCCCCCTCTGAGAATCTGACGGAATACGCAGATGCCAATGCCGCTTACGATTGCTGCGCTCCATGCTGAGTATGCGAAGTGCCCCGATCCTTTCGCGACCCTCGATCGCGTGTACGCGGCGCTCACAGCGGCCGACGATCCTGGAATTTTCATTTCGCTGTTTGCGATCGAGGATGCCAAGGCGGCAGCGGCGAAGTTGCCGCCCTTCGATCCGTCGAAATATCCGCTCTGGGGCATTCCTTTTGCGGTCAAGGACAACATCGATGTTGCGGGGCTGCCGACAACGGCGGCGTGCCCGGCCTTTGCCTACGCGCCGGCGCGCCACGCGGTTGCCGTGCAGCGCTTGATCGATGCTGGCGGCATCGTGATCGGCAAGACCAACCTCGACCAGTTCGCGACCGGCCTCGTCGGCGTGCGCACGCCCTATCCGGTGCCGCGCAACGCGATCGATCCGACGCTGGTGCCTGGTGGATCGTCGTCGGGATCGGCGGTCGCGGTTGCGCGCGGCATCGTGCCTTTCGCACTCGGCACCGATACCGCGGGATCGGGCCGCGTGCCGGCGGCGCTGAATAATATCGTCGGACTGAAACCGAGCCTCGGCGCCATCTCGACGACCGGCCTCGTGCCGGCGTGCCGCTCGCTGGATTGCATTTCGGTGTTCGCGCTGACGGTCGAGGACGCGTGGACCGCTGCCCGAGCGATGGCAGCGTACGATGCCGACGACGCTTTCTCGCGCCCGGTTGCTTTCGAGCGTCAAGGCTTGCCGCCGAAGCTGCGCGTCGGCGTACCCGACGCTCGCTCGCTCGAATTTTTCGGAGATGCAATCGCCGCTGCCGCGTTCCAACGGTCGCTCGCCGCGCTCGCGGATTTCGATGCGTCGTGCAAGAGCGTCGACCTCGCGCCATTCCACGACGTGGCGCGGTTGCTCTACAGCGGCCCCTGGGTCGGCGAGCGTTATGCCGCGATTCGCCCCATCATCGAGGCCAATGACTCTGTGCTGCATCCGGTGAGCCGCCGATGCATTTGCAGGATCCTACGCACTCGCCGCGTTGCGCCGTAGCACCGCGGCGGTGTGGCGCGACATCGACGTCATGCTGGTGCCGTCGATCCCGACCGTCTATACGACCGACGATCTTGCCGCTGATCCGATCGGACCCAATTCGCGATTTGGCACCTACACGAACTTCGTCAACCTGCTCGATCTCTGCGCGCTCGCCGTGCCGGGCCCTTTCCGCAGCGACGGGCGCGCGGCTGGCGTTACGCTGATCGCGCAGCGCGGTCGCGACGGTTTCCTCGCGACGCTCGGCGAAAAGCTCCATGTTGCAGCGGGCGTCACCCTCGGTGCGACAGGTGCCGCGCTACCGCCGCCTGCCGTGTCCGTGGCCGGTGCGCCCGCTGGATGGATCGAGATTGCGTGCGTCGGCGCGCATATGTCGGGGCTGCCGCTTAATCACGAGCTTACCGATCTACGGAAGCGGCTTACAAGCTTTACGCGCTGGCAGGCGGCGCGGTGCCGCGGCCGGGGCTTCTGCGGGTGTCGCCCGATGACGGTCATGCAATCGAGCTGGAGGTCTGGGCGCTGCCGGCGGAAGGGTTTGCGCGGTTCGTCGCCGGCATCCCGAGCCCGCTCGGGCTCGCGACGTTGAACCTCGTCGACGGCACGCGACCCAAGGGCTTCGCGGTCGAGATGGCGGGGCTTGCCCAGGCGATTGAGATCTCGCGCTACGGCGGATGGCGTAGCTATCTCGCCGCGCGTGCCGATCAGGCGACCGGCGGCATTGCCATGGTGCCGAATTCCGGCACCAGCGTCTCGTAGGCCTCGCGCACGACGCGGATGTGGGCGCGCATGGCTTCGGCAGCCTCCTCCTCGGCGCCGCGACGGATCGCATCAACGACCTTGCCATGCTCGACTTGCGACGAGACGATGCGCCCCGTACCGAAAAATTGCGCCCGTCGAAAGGGTGCCAGTCGCTTGCGCACCGTCAGCGTCAGCTCGGCGAGATACGTGTTGTGCGTGCCGATGTAGATGGCGTCGTGGAACACGAGATTGTAGCGGGCGTAGGCGTCGGGATCACCGGCTCTGGCGAGCGGTGCGTTCGTCCGGCGTCATCGACCGGGCGGCGCCACGGGCGCACAGCGCCTCCAGCTCCAGCATGACCAGGAACATCTCTTCGAGCCGTTCCCGCGTGACGCCGGCGACGACGGCGCCGCGCCGAGGGCGTGCCTCGGCTAAGCCGGTCGCTTCGAGCTGACGGATCGCCTCGCGGACGGGCGTGCGTGAGACGCCGAACTTGCGCGCCAACTCGATTTCTTCGAGTGGCAGGCCGGGCGGCAGGCGGCCGCGCACGATCTCGTCCGCCAGGAGCTGGCGGATTTCCTCGGCGCGGGTGCTGGATGGCGAACCGTTGGAGCGTTCTCCCATGGCAACGGCGTAGACCAACCCGATGGCATTCTCAAGTTGCGTTTGGTCTCATGAATAAAACGGGCCGCGACGCAAAAAAAGAGCGCTGCGACAGGAAGGACGACCTTCACGCGGAGGTCGTCCTTCCTGTCGGCAGCGCTGCCTGAGCCCATGGTTGGGCCGGGGGAGTCGCGGCCAAGGAGCTGGCTTCGATGTGCGAGGCAAGCAGGAAGCGTGCCAGGGCCCGAGAAAATGTAAGAGCTGCGCCAGTAAAGGCTCAGGCGAGGTCAGGCGATGGAACGCCAACCACTGGGGTGTCAATTTTGGCCGGAAATCCAGGCGAATGCCGGAGCATTGTGCAACGCAAGCAATGCGCGGAGGGCGCCACGCCGGTGGTGCATCCTGCGGTGTGCGGACGGTTGCGTAGGGCGCTCATAGCGGTCAAACTCATGGCCCCGGATCAGGAGAAAACGCGTGGCCGACTACGAGACATTCGACCTCGGACCGCTGACGCTGCAGCGTGGTCTGACGCTGCCCAAGGCCCACCTCGCCTACAAGACCTACGGACGGCTAGCGCCGGATAAATGGAACCTCATCCTTTATCCAACCTCCTACGCCGCGCATCACACCGATATTGATTGGCTGATCGGCCCCGGTCGCGTGCTCGACCCGGAACGCTACTTCATCGTCATCCCAAACCAACTCGGCAACGGCCTCTCGACCTCGCCGAGCAATCTCTCGGAACCGTTCGGACTTGGTCGCAATCCCGTGTTCACGCATTGGGACAACGTCCATGCGCAGGAGCGGCTACTGCGCGAGGTCTTCGGCGTCACACATCCAGCCCTGATCTATGGCTGGTCGATGGGCGGCCAACAGGCGCTGCACTGGGGCGCGATTTTTCCAGATCGGGTGACGCGCCTCATCGCCGTGTGTACTTCGGCGCGGACAAGTCCGCATAACAAAGTGTTTCTCGAAGGCATTCGCGCCACCCTGACGAGCGATGCCGCGTGGCGCGATGGGCGGTTTGTCGAGCGCCCGATCAAAGCGCTTCGCGCGTTCTCGCGCGTCTACGCAGGCTGGGCGATGAGCCAAGCCTTCTATCGCGAGCGGCTCTGGGCGGGGATCGGCTATGCGTCGCTCGAGGACTATCTCGTTCGCGCGTGGGAGGGGAACTACCTTCGTCGCGCTGGAGAGGACCTGCTGTCGATGATCGAGACCTGGTATCAGTCCGACATCTCCGACAATCCGATTTACAACGGCAACCTCGATGCGGCGCTCGGCGCCATCACTGCGCGTTCGATCATCATGCCGTCGACCACCGATCTCTACTTTCCGGTTGCCGATGGCGAGGCTGAGACGCGCTTGATGCCAAACGCGGAATTCCGCCCAGTCGTGTCGAACTGGGGGCATCGTGCCGGCAATCCGGCCCAGTGCCCGGAAGACGAGGCTTTCCTGCGCCAAGCGGTGCGCGATCTGCTTGGTGAATGACGACCGAAGTCGTGATGCTGCACCCGCAAACGGTTGGCGCTCCTCGTCTCACGGCAGGCGTGCCGCGCCTCAACGCCGCCGAATTCGCCCCTCAAAACCTCTAATCGCGAGTCGGTGAATACGACCGTCGACGGCTCGACTCACCAACATTTGACCGCATCTCGCATTGCAGCATGCGGCGCGGCAGGCTTTGATGACGTGAGCGCTCGAAGGTAACGATGCGCAAAAAGGAACTTCACAACCGTTGGGGGCGTCTGGCAAACTTGAGTAACGGTTCACCCGGCAAACGACGGGTCTCTGTTGCTGGTCGCACTTCAATTGACGACTTCCGCGTGACGCGACGGACTGGATCGTCATCGCGCTCTGCACAACACAGTCACTTCAAATCTCAGTCACCCAGAAACGAGGAACCCAAGTATGGATAGGTTGCTGACGCGTAGGACGCCGAGATCTTCCAGAGCGGTGGCGGCGCAGGCCGATTCGTCCGCTCGGACGCGCGCATTCATGATGATGTTCGCGCTGCTGCTCGTACTCGCGACGGCGTTTGCCGCTATGGCGCAAGAGCAAAGCAATAAAGGCGGCACGTATGAGCCGCAGGTGGGGCAGGCCGGCAAGGACGTCGTCTGGGTTCCGACTCCGCAGGCGTTGGTCGACAAGATGCTCGAAATGGCCAAGGCGACGCCGAAAGACTATCTGATCGATCTCGGTTCCGGCGATGGCCGCACCGTCATCACGGCGGCGAAGCTCGGCCTCACGGCGAAGGGCATCGAATACAATCCGCAGATGGTCGAAGTCGCGCAGAAGGCGGCCAAGGCTGCCGGCGTTTCGGAGAAGGCGACGTTCGAGAAGGCCGACATCTTCGAAAGCGATTTCTCAAAAGCGGACATCATCACGATGTTCCTGCTGCCGTGGATCAACGAGAAGCTCAGCCCGACTTTGCTCAAGCTGAAGCCCGGTACGCGCCTCGTGTCCAATACCTTCACGATGGGCGAGTGGCAGCCGGACGAGACGGCGACCGTCACCGCGGACTGCACCAACTACTGCAAGGCGCTGCTGTGGATCGTACCGGCCAATGCCGAAGGCACATGGCAGCTCGGCGAAGCTGAACTCAAGCTCAAGCAGTCGTACCAGATGCTCAGCGGCACGCTGGGTCCGACCGAGATCACGGATGCTCGCGTGAGGGGCACCGCCATCAGCTTCAGCGTCGGTGGCGCGAACTACACCGGCACCCTCGAAGGCAAGTCGATGAGCGGAACCATCGCGGGCAGCAACGCCAAGTGGACGGCGACGATGAAGTAAGCTTTTTCGGCATTTCGACGTACATTCCGGCGCGCCGCCCTCGGGTGGCGCGCCGAACTGTTTGCGCTACGGCATTTGCCCTAAAGCACCATCGTCATCGGCGAGGCAATGAAGCGGAAGCCATCACCGCTCTTCACGACATGCCCGTTGCCCGGCCACGGGAAGTGATAGGCGGCAAGCGGGATCTTGTTCGCCGCCAGCATGTCGAGAATCCGCACGCGCGAATTGGCAGACTGTTTGGGATCGGTGTCGTAGGCGAATTCGAAGCGCGGCTTCTCGACCAGCAGAATGTGATGGTGCGTCAGGTCGCCTATCGCCGCCATGGACTTACCTTCCGACGTGATCATGAAGATCGTGTGCCCGATCGTATGACCCGGCGCCGACATCGCCTGGATGCCCGGCACGAACTCCTGGCCGTCCTTGATGAAGACGATGCGGTCGCGGACGGGAAGGAGGTTTTTGCGCGCGCCCTCCACGAACGGCTTCATGTAGGCGGGATCCTTGACCGACAGCTTGGCTTCATCTGTCCAGAAGTCGAAGTCGGCCTGCGAGATATAGATCTGTGCATTGGGGAAGTTCGGCTTGCCGTCGTCGCCGACGATGCCCCAGACGTGGTCGCAGTGCGCGTGCGTCGCGAGAATGCCGTCGATGTCTGCTGGGTTTATGCCGGCGGCCTTGAGACTCGCCAGCAGCTTGCCGGTCGTCGGGCCGAACATGGTCGAGGAACCCATGCCGGTGTCGACGATGTACATCTTGTCGCCGGTGTTGACGACGAGGATGTTCTGCTCGAGGACAGCATTGGTCGGCGAGAGAAAATTGTCCGTCAGAAGTTTGCTGACCTCTTCCTTCGA
>LNEA01000687.1 GCA_001464855.1 Rhizobiales bacterium Ga0077530 | reverse complement strand
ATGAGTACGCTGGACGTACGTTTCGAACATTCCACGCGTGCAGCCGCCGAGCACGCGCCGCCCTCACCAGCGGATCAGAACTCCACCGGTCGACAGCGGCCGTGCTCGCCAGCCTCCCGCCAGCATAGCACTTTAGCCATCGTTCAGATGACAGGCAGAAATGCGGCCGGGCGCGATTTCCTTGAGCACTGGCACTTCATTGCGACAGCGGGCGAACGCGTGCGGGCAGCGTGGGTGGAAATGGCAGCCGGGCGGCGGGTCGAGCGGCGAAGGGATTTCGCCCTTGATCGGATGGAAGGTGCGCTTGCTCGTCGAGATGCGTGGCACTTCCGCCAGTAGCGCCTGCGCATAGGGGTGGTTTGGGCCCGCGAACAGGACATCGGTCGATGCCGCCTCGACCACCCGGCCGAGGTACATGATGACGACACGGTCGGTGATGTGCTGGACGACGCCGAGGTCGTGGCTGATGAACAGATACGTCAGATCGAACTCGGTCCTCAGATCCATGAACAGGTTGATGATCTGCGCCTGGATCGAGACATCGAGCGCTGCGATCGCCTCGTCGCAGACGAGGAACTCCGGTTTGACCGCCAGCGCGCGCGCGATGCCGATACGGCTGCGCTGGCCGCCGGAGAACTGGTGCGGATAGCGCCGCTTCAAATCGGGATCGAGACCAACGCGACGCAGGATGTCATCGACGTAGCCGGAAAGGCCGGCACGCGTCGTCATGCCATGCACCAACGGCGCCTCGCCGACGACCATCTCGACCCGCGAGCGCGGATTGAGCGAAGCGAACGGATCCTGGAAGATCATCTGAATCGCGAGACGAACGGCGTGCGCTTCAGCAGCCGTGCGCCCCTCTCGCGGCTGGCCCTTGAACAGGACCCGACCTTCGGTCGGCGTCAGCAGGCCCGCGATCATGCGTCCGAGCGTCGATTTCCCACAGCCGGACTCGCCGACGAGTCCGACAACCTCGCCCTTGCCGATGTCGAGGTCGACACCGTCGACGGCGTGGACGGTTTCCTCCCGCACGTCGGCACCGAGATGACCGGCGATGCGGCCGGCGAGATCAGGCCGTTTGACGAAGCGCTTCGAGAGCCCGCGCGCCGACACCAGAGGCGCTTCGATCATGACGCAACCTCCGCGACCGCGTGCTCGGGGGAGCCGACCGGATTGAAACAGCGCACGGCGCGCCCTGGCCCTAGCTCGCGCATGGGGGGCTCCTGCAGGCACGCGTCGATCACCCGCGAACAGCGCGTGCGGAAGGCGCATCCCTGCGGCAGGTTGATCAGCGATGGCGTCATGCCGGGGATCTGCGCCAGCCGTTGGCCGCGCACGTTATGGCTCGGCACCGAGTCGATCAGGCCTTTCGTGTAGGGGTGTTGGGGATCGTTGACGACGTCGGCCGTCCGGCCCGTCTCGACGATGCGGCCAGCATACATCACCGCGATCCGGTCGGCGAGCGAGGAGACCACCGCGAGATCGTGCGTGATCCAGATCATCGCCGTGCCGGTGCGCGCGCACAGCGCCTGCGCCTCGGCGAGGATCTGCGCTTGGATGGTGACGTCGAGCGCCGTCGTCGGCTCGTCGGCGATGATCAGGTCGGGCTTGTTGATGAAGGCGATGGCGATCGCGACGCGCTGGCGCATGCCGCCTGACAGCTCGTGCGGATAGTTCTTCAACCGGCTTTCCGGCGCTGGAATGCCGACTTCGGCGAGCGCTGCCCGCGCGCGCTCGAGCGCATCGGCATGGCTCACACGGTGATGGACGCGCACCGTCTCGATCATCTGCGTGTCGATGCGCAGGACATCATCGCAATGCGGTCGCCGCGCAGCGCTTGAAGCTGCTGGTCGCTCGCGGTGGTCAGCTCCTGGTCCTTGAAGCGAACCGTTCCTCCGACAATGCGGCCGGGCGCATCGATGAGCCCGAGGATCGAGAACCCGGTGATGGACTTGCCCGAACCAGACTCGCCGACAAGACCGAGGATCTCGCCGGGATCGACGTGCAGAGACACGCCGTCGACCGCCTTTACGACACCCGCCTTGGTGAAGAAATGCGTCGTGAGATTGTCAACGGCCAGCGTCGGCGCGACGGAGGCCTGGATAGGCTCCGTCATCGACTGAGCCTCGGATTGAGCACGTCGCGAAGCTGGTCGCCGACCAGGTTGATCATGACGATCGTCAGCAGGAGAACGAGCCCGGGGAAGAAGCTGATCCAGTAGTCGCCCGACAGCATGTACTCGAAGCCGTTCGAAATCAGCAGACCAAGTGACGGCTCTGTCTGCGGCAGGCCAACACCGAGGAACGAAAGTGTCGCCTCCAGCGAGATCGCGTGAGCCGTCTGTACCGTCACGACGACGATCAGCGGCGGCAGACAGTTCGGCAGGATGTGGCGGAAAAGAATACGCGCGTTCGACAACCCGAGACAGCGCGCCGCCTCGACATACTCCTTGCGGCTCTCGACCAACGCCGACCCGCGCACCGGCGATGATGATCTTGTCGACGCCCTTCCCCAGGATCGCGATCAGCATCAGCGCGACGAGGATCGCGGGAAACGAGAGCTGGAGATCGACAATGCGCATGATGATGCTCTCGACGCGCCCGCCGACGTAGGCGGCGACGAGGCCGATCGCCGAGCCGAGCGCCATCGCGATGATGCCGGACATCACGCCAACCGCGAGCGAGATTCGCAGGCCGTAAAGCATCGCGCTAACGAGGTCGCGACCGGCGCCATCGGTGCCGAGCCAATGAGTGTATTTGCCGCTCGAGCTCAGCGAACCCGGCGCCTGCCGGCTGTCCATAATATCGACTTGGGCGAGATCGTAGGGGTTTTGCGGCACGATCCACGGCGCGATCAGCGCCAGAACGATCGTAATGACGAGCAGAATAAACGCCGCCATCGCCATGCGGCTCTCGGCGAAGTCAGTGACGAAGCGCGCGAAGGGTGTCTGGACCGCCGGCTTGTTGGCCACGGCTGCAACGTCTGCGGATCTCGCATCGACGACGCTCATGCGGCCTTCTCCCCGATGCGCACCCTCGGATCGAGGATCGAATAGAGAATATCGACCACGAGATTTATGACGACGAAAAGCATGACGATGATGATGAGGTAGGCGACGATCACCGGCCGGTCGAGACTCTGGATCGAATTGATCAGCAGTTTACCCATTCCCGGCCAGGCGAAGATCGTCTCCGTCACGACCGAGAAGGCGATGAGATTTCCGAACTCGAGGCCGAGCACGGTCACCACTGGGATCATGATGTTCTTCAAGAGGTGAACGCCGACGATGCGGCTGCTCGAGAGCCCCTTGGCCCGCGCGAACTTGATGTAATCCTGGTGGATCGCTTCGCGCGCGCCGGCCCGAGTCAAACGAATGACGAGACTGATCTTGAGCAACGCGAGATTGACCGCCGGCATGGTGACGTGGCGCAGACCATCGATCGTGAACAGGCTCGACGTGATCCCGAAATAGGTCGCGGTCGGACCACGCCCCGTCGACGGCAGCCAGCCAAGCATCACGGCGAACACCAT
>LNEA01000686.1 GCA_001464855.1 Rhizobiales bacterium Ga0077530 | reverse complement strand
TCCCACGGCGTCGCCATGTCGAATTTGTAGTGCTTCGAGAGCGCGCGCAGCGTTTGCTCATAGTAGGGCGAGGTGTTGCCGGTGCGCGCCCACGGCCAGATCGCGCCTTCGCCGACTGCTATGGAGCCGTCGGGCACGACGAGGTCGGCTTCGAATTTCAGTTCTGTGCCGAGGCCGTCGCAGGTCGGGCAGGCGCCCGCTGGCGCGTTGAACGAAAAGAGGCGCGGCTCGATTTCCTCGATCGTGAAGCCGGATACTGGGCACGCGAAACGTTGCGAGAAGACGACGCGCTCGTGGGTGTCGTTCTTCGACTTGTTGGCGCCCTCGGTATCGGCCTTCGCCAGCGGTCGGCGAGCGACAGCGCCTGCTCGAAACTGTCGGCGAGGCGCGATGCGATGCCCTTGCCGACGACGAGACGATCCACCACCACGTCGATGTCGTGCTTGTATTTTTTGTCGAGCTTCGGCGCGTCGGGGATCTCATGGAACGCGCCGTTGATCTTGACGCGCTGAAATCCCTTCTTCTGCCACTCCGCCAGTTCCTTGCGCCACTCGCCCTTGCGGCCGCGCACGACGGGCGCCAGCAGATAGATGCGGGTGCCCTCCGGCATCGCCATCACGCGGTCGACCATCTGGGTGATCGTCTGGCTCTCGATCGGCAGGCCGGTTGCTGGTGAATAGGGCACGCCGATGCGGGCGAACAGCAGCCGCAGGTAGTCGTAGATCTCGGTCACCGTGCCGACCGTGGAGCGCGGATTGCGTGAGGTCGTCTTCTGCTCGATCGAGATCGCCGGTGACAGCCCATCGATGTGATCGACATCGGGCTTCTGCATCATCTCGAGGAACTGGCGCGCGTAGGCCGACAAACTCTCGACGTAGCGGCGCTGGCCCTCGGCGTAGATCGTGTCGAAGGCGAGCGACGATTTGCCTGAGCCCGACAGTCCCGTGAACACGACGAGCGCGTCGCGCGGGATCTCCAGGTCGACATTCTTCAGGTTATGCTCGCGCGCGCCGCGGACGTGGATCGTCTTGTGTAGGTCCGAGCGCGCGCGCGCCGGCGGCACCGGACGGGCCGACAGCGCGGCTTTCGACTGCACTGAGGATGCCGCCGCCGTGGCGGCGGGCTTTTTCGGTGTTTTGCTCATGATGGCTCGGTTGGGCGGCTGTTAAAACTCTGGAGCATCTTTATCGAACCGCTGGATCGCGAAGGCGATCCGGTGCGGTCCGATGATGCTCCAGGGCGCCACTTCGAGCCGCAGACTACTACGGACGGGGCGCTCCTGCGAACCCATTGAGGACGATATCCGGGGACGATGTGTTGTGGCGCGAGATCGCCGTCCGCCCCATCCATATGGCGCTGGCGGTGGCCGATTTGAAGTCCAGGATCGGGCTTTCCCGCCAGCCCTTGGCGCCCGTCTCGCGGACCGCAATCCGCGACACGTCGTTATTGAACTCCGTTACGTACATCGACCGCAGGCTGGCGAAGGGGCGCCCCGTGATGGGTTTGTCGAACGTGGCTTCCAACATGTGGCGGTGCTCGTCGAGGTGGGCCATGCGCAGCGTCGCCGAGCCGCCGAGTTCATAGTGCAGCGTGAACGTGCGCGCCTTGGGTTCGAACGCGATCTCCTTGATGCGCACCAGCGGCCGGCCATCGACCTCGATCGGACCGATCAGCAGGGAAGATCCGAAGGCGGTCGGCGCCAGGCCAGCCGGCGCGCGCGGGCGCATCCGCCAGTAGCCGTCCTGGGGGTAGAAGACGAGAACCTCCTCGCCGCCCATCGGCCGGATCACCCAGACCTGGACCATATGCAGACCCTTCTCGACGCGGTCGCCGATGCGGACGGTCGCCGTCGAAGGGCGCCAGAACGTGGGCATCGTCCACCCGACCAGCCAGATGTCCGGCTCCTCGTAGATCGTCTTCCTGGTCGTCACCGCGACGCCGCTGTGGTGGACGGGATCGCCGCTCATGTCGCAGTCGGTCCAGTCGGCCTCGAAACTGTCGCGCTGGATCGAGGTGATGTAGGCGGGATGCGCCGCCTCGATGCGGAAGCCGCGCACCTCGGTCGAGTTGAACTCGATCGAGATGTTGTCCTTCTCCGCGCACAGCACCGGCTCGGAGCCGTTGGTCACGCTGACCGCGAGGCCGTCGTGGCTGCCGGCGCGGGCGATGGTGGCGGCGGGAGGCGTGGACATCAGGATCACCGTGAGGAGGAGGGGGAGAGGACGGGCGATGGAAAGGGGCATGGGGCTCGCGGTGTGGAGGACCATTCAGCGGGATGGTCGCGCCTGCGGCGCGAGCAGGGGCTCGCCCCTGCAATACCCCCGTCTTTTATAGGGTAAGGGTGTGGGGGTGAAGGGGTGACGGCAGATGCTGCTTTGGGACAGGGATGGTGACAGATCAAACTCCCCGCTGTGTTGATTGCGCCACGAAACGCGGCAATGGACCACCGCTTACGACGTAGACGCCAGCGGAAATGACAGCGATCGCAGCCCAGTCGATCTTGGTCGGCCATTCACCGAGAATGGGAATTCCAAGTAGCGCCGTCATGGCAGGGCAAAGTGCGGCGAATGCTGCGCCACTCGACGCGCCCAGGATGCTGA
This sequence comes from Rhizobiales bacterium Ga0077530, assembly GCA_001464855.1. Taxonomy (GTDB): domain Bacteria; phylum Pseudomonadota; class Alphaproteobacteria; order Rhizobiales; family Hyphomicrobiaceae. The sequence goes on along the minus strand of LNEA01000686.1, from coordinate 2,097 downwards.
CAGCCCGACCGTACAGCAGCAGCGACAAGATCGCGGTGAGAACGCCCTGGACGAACGCCTGCAGAGCGATGTCATTCCACGGAGCCGTCGCCAGCTTGCCAGCCGGTATCAGGACAAATACGGGCAAGTAAAGCACCAGCGAGCCAACCGCGGATATCGCAGCGGCATGCAAACCTTCAAGGCGAGCCTTGCGCATTGCGACAGTATAGAACGCCCAGGCCAACCCAGCACCGAGGAAGAGACCATGCCCAATGTTCTGGGGTGACCCGAGTTCGCCGCCAGACCCCCATGCGATGGCGACAACGCCGGGCAACATCAGAGCAAAGCCGATCTTCTTTGCCGCTGTGAACGCTTCACGCAAAATCAAAGCGGCAAGCAGTGCCACCATCAACGGCATCACGCCGGGAAACAGCGCTCCTGCGTGGGCAGCCGGTGCGAAGAGCAAACCCGAATTGGCCAGGAGTACGGGGCCGGCACCGCCGAGGATGATTGCCGCGAGCCCGACCCAACCGAGGCGGTCAAAAGCAAGTCCACGCTTGAAAACATAAGGCAGAAGCAGGAGCCCCGCCACGCCGAAGCGAAGCACTGCTATGTCCCAAGGCGTCAAGTTCGTGCGCAATCCAAGGCGGGCCACGACGATCCAGCCCGACCAGATGCTCACGGCCGCAAGGCCATACAGAGCGCCTCTGCAATATTGCCCGACTTTGAGGTCATTCGACATGATCGCGGCTTACTCGGCATCAACAGAGGGTAGTAACCGCTATAGATCATATGATAGGTTACTATATCGGCGACACGCAAGGCCACGAATGGTAAGATCAGGCGATACTTTCGATTGGAGCGGCGGTCATCCCGCTCTGGACTTCGTGAACACGCTCGATGAGCGTCCGTCCGATGCGCCGATCGAGACTTTGGTGTCGTACGATGATCTCGTGAGGTTCACGGAACTGGCGGGAATTATCGAAGTGTCTGTCGCGAAAGCGCTGCGATCTCGACTTGTGCCTAATGGTGCGCGGGTTGTGCTCCGCGCTCGCAAACTCAGGGAGCGTCTGTTTGCGGTTCTATCTGCCTACCGCATGGGCATGGCCGCTGATCGACGCACACTCGAGGCTATTGCGGAGGACGTTCGTCGCGCACATGCTGCTCGAACGATCACTGCTCCAGGATTGTCAGGCATGGTCACCTATTCCTGGATGGCGGCCGACGCAGCTGATGTGCCCCTCCACGCCTGTGCACTGGCCGTAGAGGCACTACTCGTCTCGTCCGATCCGGAGCACGTCTATTTCATCGACACCAGCAAAGCGCATCGACGGCAGTGGTGCAGCATGCAGAACTGCGGCAATCGCGAGAAGCAGAGGCGTTGGCGGGCTGGTCAGTAGTGAGGTTGAGTTTCACGCGACACACCGTGCGTTCGCCCAGGGTCGCAAGCAGGGAGATCGGCTTGCCGTCGAGCGTCACCGACGCCGGCACCCACGCGTTCCCCCCTGCGGTACCACTAGCGCTCCTCTACGGCGTCAGCACGAAGGACGGCGAAGTTGGCAGGGCCGAGCGGTTGGTGCTGATGGCGACCAGGGTATTCAACAGCACGAACACTTCCTTGGTGTTGCGGGTGCCCTCGTAATGGGCACGGGCGAAGCAATCGCCGGCGCCTTTATCGATGGTCAGCAGCGACGGCTCGCGGGGCAGGGCGTCACGTCGGCTCAGCATGCTCAGGCGAACCCGACCGAGTGAATCCGTTGCAAGCAACTGGCCGTAGAACTGGAACACCGCATAGGGCGACCTGACGACCGGTGTGATCCCCGCGATTGGACGCTTGAAATCAAATCGGAACTGGAAATCGTGGGTGCGCCCGATGACCTTCCGCTTGGCACCGCACGCTGCGTCGTTGTTCTTCGGGATGGGTAATCCGTTTTCGTTCGCGATGGCTGGGTCATAGCAAACGAAGTAGACAGCCGTCGGTCCGGACCGGTCCCGATCTCTCATTCGATCCGTGCCGCGATTGCCGCGGCGACTGTCGCTGTCGCTGATGTCGGCTTGCGGCAACGGGATCGCCTCCACCGTCACGCCATAGCGAATGGCGAGGCGCATGAAGTACAG
>LNEA01000685.1 GCA_001464855.1 Rhizobiales bacterium Ga0077530 | reverse complement strand
CCCTGCCAACTATCGTCGCTCGGATTGTTCTCGAACAGGTATGCCGTGCCGCTGGTGTGCGTGACGCGGAATGCCTGCATCACCGAGTGGAAAACAACCTCCCGGCTCAGGCCCGCGTTCAGCAAAAGGTTCAGTCCTTCGAGGTCCAGCGGCGAGAGAAATCCGCCATAGAAATCACGGTTCTCGAGGGTGCCGACGTCGAATGCATTGCCAGCATTGACGTTCACGGCGCTGGTGAAAATGCCCTTCGTCGCGACGCTTGTCGGCGTTCCGAAGCGCAGCAGATCATTTTGCGAGCCGCCGGCATTGACGCCGAGTGATCCGGTGCCGGTGTAGCGGGACAGCGCGACGAAGTTCAGCGGCTCGGAACGGCTGGCGCGCACGATGTTGAGCAGGATGCCGCTCTCGCGAGCATTCTGCGTGCCCTGGTTGATGTCGAAGGCGCGCGGCGAGAGGCTCGAATCAACGAGCGTGCAGCCGCCCATTGAGAGCGCGACGGCGAGGACGAGACAACCCCGAAGCGCGGCAAGAAAAGGACGCCGGCAACGCATTATGCATTCCCCCACTCAAGGGCTTAATCAGCCCATCGACTGGGGGACTTCATAGCATCGGGGCTGCTGGCAGACTGTGATACTTGCGCCACTTGCCCCGACACCCACAGCCGCATTTGTACTCATGACGGGTGTCGGGACGTCTGATCATCCGGGATTGGGAGGAGCGGTCAGCGCGCAGGGAAAGTCCCGCAGCCTCACTCGGCCATCTCCAACTCGCGGTCGCGCGCGAGGCGTCGCATCCAGCCGACGAACTCCGGCCTTTGCCGAAGCTGGATGCCGTAGTGGCGGCGCAGCGCCGCCACCAGGCGGCCCTCACGGCCCAGAATGTCGTCGGCAAAACCGATCATCAACGAGTTGGGCCACGCTTGCGGGCGGATCTGGCGCACGCACTCGAACAACCGATCTTCGGGCTCGTTTGGGTCGATGCGCGCGAGCAGTGAGACCATCGCCGCCGACGAGCGCGAGATGCCCATATGGCAATGGACCAGCAGGTGGCGTGCCGCGTCGCTGCCGGTCTCGGCCGCGAGTTCACTGCTGAAATTCAGAATCTCGGACACATGATCCTGTGTTGGCAGAGTGAGGCCCGGTCCCGGATCGATCACGTCGTGAAACCGCAGCGTCGTCCTGCGGTGGGTTCCGTAGCCTTGAAAGCCGGTGAGTTCAGGCCAGCTCGGATCGAGCAGCGAAAGCACGTGCGTCACCGCGCGCGGCCCGTGCTCCGGCAGCTCATCGATCCCGCAGATCGTGAGCACTGAGATGCGGGCCGGTGTCATCACGCAAACTCCTTGCACGCTCTATGGGATAAAAAGCGCTCGCGCGCGACATCCCATGGCGCCTCGCCTACCTGAACTTGTTCTTCGGCACGAAACTCGACTTCACGGCCTCACGCGGTTCGCGGACCCAGACCTGGCGGTTGGGATGCAGGCCACCGCCGCGCGTCGCCGGCACGGCGGTATGACGGGCGCGCTGGAGGAGTCGCGTGTCGGCCTTGCCGCAGTTCGGGTGGACGCCGCCGTTGGCTGCGACGACCTTGTCCCACGCCGCCTTGCGTTTTGCGAGCGTTGCCGGATCGGCGAGCGCCGTGCAGTTGAGCTCGTTACGGTTGAGGTCGATGACGATCTCGTCGCCATTCTCGATGAATGCGATCGGTCCGCCGATTGCCGCTTCTGGGCCGACATGGCCGATGACGAGGCCGACCGATCCGCCGGAGAATCGCGCGTCTGTCATCAGTCCGACGACAATGCCGCGCTCGCGGCACAGCGTCGTAATCCGCGACGTCGGGTCGAGCATCTCGGGCATGCCCGGTGCTCCGCTCGGGCCCTCGTAGCGCACGATGACCATGTCGTGGTTCTGGAACTGTCCGGGATCGCTGTCGAGCGCATTGAGCAGGCCCTGCTCGCCCTCGAACACGCGCGCCTTGCCGCGGAACAGGTTGTCCTCCAGGCCGCCTTCGACGCCGGCGAGTTTCAGAATCGCGGAAAACTCGGGTGACAGGTTGCCGCCGAGCACGCGCAGGCCGCCGGTCGGCTTGTAGGGCTTGGCAACGGGATAGACGACGGTGCCGTCGGCCGACTTCGCGCCAAGCCGCTTGACCTGCTCGGCAAGGGTCTCGCCGGTGCAGGTCAGCACGTCGCCATTGAGCAGGCCCGCTTCGAGCAGTTCGCGCACGATTACCTGCACGCCGCCAACCCGGTCGATATCTACCATCGAATATTTGCCGTAAGGCCGCGCGTCAGTGAGCACGGGGACGACGTTCTGCGAGAGGTGATTGAACTCCTCCGGCGTCATGACCTCTTTCCAGAAGTCAGCGTAACCCGCTGCCCGCGCGATCTCCGGTGCGTGTAGCGTCACGTTGGTCGAGCCGCCGATGGCCATCGCGACGATGACGGCGTTGCGCAGCGAGTCACGCACGACGATGTCGCGCGGTTTGATATCCTTCGCGATCAGGTTGGAAAGGTGATCGACGAGCAGGTCGGCGAATTCGCCGACGCGGCGCGGATCGTCGGACGGCGGCGCCACCATCTGCAGCGGCTGCATCCCGACGACGCCGATGAACGTCTGCATGGTGTTATACGTGAACATGCCGCCGCAACTGCCGTAGCCTGGGCACGCATGGCAGGCGATGTGGAGGCGGTAATCGGCGTCGGGATGTCCCGCGACCTGATAGGCGGTGACGAGATCGATGGTCTCGCCCGTCTTGGGATCTTCGCCGGGATGGATCGAGCCGTCCGACATCATGATCGCCGGCTGATTGTGCTCGAGCAGCGCGGCAAGCGTTCCGACCGGCGGCTTGTCGCAAGCGACAATCGCGATCGTGCCGGAGAGACCGGTCGCGCTCAGATGCTCGCACAGCGTGTCGTTGGTGATTTCGCGCCCGATCAGCGAATAGCGCATCTCGCGCGTGCCGTTGCGGATGCCGTCGGAGGTCGCGATCGTGTACTCGGGCTGCACGAGGCGCAGCTTGAGCTTGCCTGCGCCCATGCCGATGCGATCTTTCAGCCGCTCGTGCACCGCTTCGACCTTGTCGAGGACGCCCAGGTAGCACTGGCTGTCGCCCTTCGTGCCGACCACGCCCACCGACGGCTCATGAATGAGATCCGGATCGGTTCCGAGCGCGCGCGCGATCCCAATGGTCTGGGTCGAGCGGCCGGGATGGCGGTCGATGAGCACGATTTTCGAATTGGTCACGGTAGGCTCCATGGTACGGCACGGTAGGGTCCGCGGCGCTGAGTGGCCGGCGGGGGAAGCGCAATCGGAAGCGCTTTATGGCTTCGAACTGGCGGTCAAAGCAAGGGCGGCGGGCCGCGTGGTACGCCCGTCTGGCCCGCGGACGGGGAAGGTTTACGCCGGCGCCGCCTCCCGCACCGCGTAGACATCGCCCGAATTGGCCTCGTGGGGCAACTCGGCTATATGCCGGCGCATGGCATCGAGGGTGCAACCGCTGCGCTCGAAAGACAAAAATTCCCCCAGCGACAGGCTGAAACGATAGTCGCCGAGCGTGGCAATCCTGTCGAGACAAGCGAGCGCCACGTCGCGCTGGATGGTGGTAAATTCGAACGAGAGTGCCGGAGGTGGCTGGCTCAGGCCGTCGAGTACGTTTGCCTCGTATCCCTCGACGTCGATCTTCACGAAAGCAGGTGCACCGTGCACTGCAATCAAGGCGTCGAGCGTCGTCACCGCCACGTCCACTTGCCGATCCCACACCTGCCCTTCCCAGCCACCGGCACCGTCCGCGGCGGCCACGAAGTCTCGCGACGCCGTGGTGACGGCTGGGTTGGCCGAGTTGATGTGCAGCGTCAAGCGACCGATGGCCGATCCGCAGGCGCCCTCGACGAGGCACACGGCAGGGTCGTCGCCGTAGAGAGCCCGGATGACATCGGCGCACAGCGGTTGCGGCTCTAACGCGACGACACGCGCGCCGATCCGTCGGAAGACGCCAATGCGGTCGCCGACATGCGAGCCGATATCGAAGGCAAGGTCGCCGGGGCGTATGAACTGCGCGTAAAGCGCGTCGATTGCAGCGTCCCGCGATGCGTTGCCATAGTAAATCTCAAGCGAGCGCGAGACGCCTGCAAAGGCAGGGTCGCGCTTCAGTCTATCGACGTGGTCTTGGTTCGGGATCATGGCTTCGGGCATCTGGAGGGTTGCTGAGGGATCGATTGGCGGCGTCCGGCGGCCAATGCGCCATGATCGTCTGCGACCGTCGTCATCACATTAATCCGTTGCGGGCTTGCAACCATATGCTAGCCTTCCCCCAACAAAAAATGAATTGCGTCAAGGGAGGACGCGAGCGTGAAGCGCGGGTGGATCACCGCGAGCGGCATCTTTTTGATGCTGTTCGGCGGCGCTGTGTATTTGGCGTCGAAGCTAGCCTTCCTCGACACGCTGGGGCCGGGTCCCGGCTTTTTTCCGTTGATCCTGGGTGTTCTCGGGGCGGCCCTCGCGGCGTTGCTGATCGTGCGGATGGCGCGCGAGCCGGCTGCGGCCGTCGCGGACGCGACCGGGGATGCCGGCCCTGTCGACACACTCATTCCTGATCGCGCGGCCATGGGACGGATCGTCGGCATCATCGTGCTGCTCGCCGCGGGCATTCTGGCGCTCGACCCGATCGGCTACCGGCTCACCGCGCTGGTGTTCCTCACGCTGATGCTGCTGGTGCTCGGGGTGCGTAACGTCGTGGCGATCGCGGCCGTCGCGCTCGTTGGCAGCTTCGGCTTGTTCCACGGTTTCTACTACTGGCTGAAGGTGCCGTTGCCGATTGGCATGTTCGGCATCTGACGGCTGGAGCGGCTACAGGGATGTGGGGATTTTGGTCGCATGGTTGAGACGCTGCAACATCTGATGACCGGGTTTGGTGCGGCGCTCACGCCCGTCAATCTGACCTTCGCACTGATCGGGTGCATCCTCGGCACATTGATCGGCGTGCTACCGGGCATCGGTCCCGCAGCCGGTACTGCGATCCTCATTCCGCTGACGTTCCAGCTCGACGCGACTGGCGCGATTATCATGCTTGCCGCCATCTACTACGGGGCGATGTACGGCGGCACGATCACGTCGGTCCTGATCAATGTCCCAGGTGAGGCCGCCTCCGTCATAACGTGTCTCGATGGGCACGCCATGGCCAAGAACGGCCGTGCCGGCGCTGCTCTCGGCATCGCAGCGATTGGGTCGTTCATCGGTGGCTTGGTGGCGACGATCCTGCTGGTGGTCGTGGCAACACCGCTTTCCAAGCTCGCCTTGAGTTTCGGCCCGCCGGAGTTCTTCGCGCTGATGCTGGTCGGCCTCGTGCTGGTGACGAGCCTCGCGGGCGAGTCGCTGATCGCCGGCGTCCTCATGACGGTTCTGGGGTTGCTGATTTCCCTGATCGGCATCGATCCTGTGCGCGGTGCGCCACGGTTCACGTTCGGAATCCCCGAGCTCTACGACGGACTCGGGTTCATTCCGGTCGTCATGGGACTATTCGGTATAGGCGAAATCCTGGCGACGGCGGAAAAGCCGTATCGGGAAGTCATCAAAACCAAACTGAGCGGGCTCATTCCGTCGCGTGATGAGTGGCGTCGTTCGATGGGAGCGATCTGGCGGGGGACCGGTATCGGTTTCTTCCTCGGTCTCATTCCGGGCGTCGGCGCGATCATCCCGACATTCATGTCGTACATCGTCGAGAAGCGTCTATCGAAGCACCCCGAGCTGTTCGGCACCGGCGTGATTGAAGGGGTGGCCGGACCGGAGACCGCGAACAACAGCTACGCCAACGGCGCCATGGTGCCGCTGCTGACGCTCGGCATTCCAAGTTCGCCGACAATCGCTGTTCTGATGGGCGCCTTCATCGTCAATGGCCTGACGCCGGGCCCGTTCCTGTTCCAGGAGCGACCGGATCTGGTGTGGGCCGTCATCGCGAGCTTCTTCGTCGGCAACGTACTGCTGCTGATCCTCAATCTGCCGCTCGTCGGCCTTTGGGCGAAAATTCTTGAAATCCCCTACCAGTATATCTGCGCCGGCACGCTGCTGTTCTGCATGATCGGTGCCTACAGCATCAACCAGAGTGTCTTCGATCTCTGGGTCATGCTGGGCTGCGGCGTGATCGGCTACCTTCTGCGCAAGTTGAATTTTCCGCTCGCGCCGCTGGTGCTCGGCTTGATCCTTGGTCCACAAATGGAGAAATCGCTGCGTACATCGCTCGAGATGTCGGCGGGCGACTTCTCGATCTTCGTGACACGGCCGCTCTCGGCCTCAATGCTGGCGCTCGCCATCGTCATTCTGGTGCTCGCCGCACTGCAGTTCGCGCCTAAGGAAATCAGAGATCCCAATGCGGATTAGTCGATGCCGGATCAACCGGCGATTGCAACTGGAGGACCACCCATGAGACTGCTCAAATTGGCGATTGCGGCAACTGCTGTCGCGCTGATCGCGGCTCCGGCGATGGCGCAGCAATATCCCAGCCGGCCGATCAACCTGATCGTGGCCTTCCCAGCCGGCGGCTCGACTGACATCGGTGCTCGCGTCGTCGCTGGCATCGCCGAGAGAATGATCGGCCAGCCGATCGTTGTCGTGAACAAGGGTGGCGCCGGCGGGCAGGTTGGCTGGACCGAACTCGCACGCGCCAAACCCGACGGCTACACGATCGGCTTTCTGAATTTGCCCGCGACGAACACGACCATCCTCGATCCCGAGCGCCAGGCAATCTTCAACGAGGGGAGCTTCACGCCGATCATCAATCAGGTGCTCGATCCGGGCGTCGTCTGGGTCGCGGCAAACAGCCCCTTCAAGACGATGAAGGACGTGATCGATGCGGCCAAGTCAAAGCCGGGCACCGTCCGCGCGGCGACGACCGGCATCCTATCTGACGATCACCTCGCGATCCTGATGGTCGAGGAAGCCAACCCGGGTGCCACGTTCCGGATCGTCCACCTGCTCGGCGGCGCGGCGCAGATGAAGGAGACGCTCGGCGGTAACATCGACGTCTCGTTCGATAACGTCGGAGGTATCGTCCCGCAGGTTCGCGGTGGTCAGGTCCGCGCGCTTGCCGTTATGGATATCGAGCGCTCGAAGTTCCTTCCCGACGTCCCGACGATGAAGGAACTCGGCATGCCGAACGTGATTTCCAGTTCGACGCGTGGCATTGCCGGGCCGAAAGGCATGGACCCGGCGGTCGTCAAGAAGCTGCAGGACGTGCTGTCGAAAGCGATGGCGGATGCCGATCACGTCAAGCGCCTCGAGGACGCCGGGCTTGCGATCAAGATCATGATCGGCGCGGACTACGAAAAGTACTACAAGGAAACCCACGAGAAGGCGAAGAAGTACACCGAGTGGGCGAAGAACCGGCCGCAGAAGTAAGCGGCACAATCTCCTTCTCCCCGCAAATACGGGGAGAAGGAGATGCCCTAAATCTCCACCACCTCCAACACTCCGGGGACCGTCATCAGCTCGCCCTGCTGACGTGGCCCGATATCGTAGCGCCCCGGCAGCGTGAACTCGATTTCGCGCGGCGTGCCGCGGCTGCCGGGCACGTTCTCGACCTCCATCGACAAATGGATCTCGCCACCTTTGCCGTTGACCGGCGGCGCCTTGTCGAGCAGCGCGCGCAGTTCCACCATCGCCTGACCTTGCTTGGCCTGGACTTCGCGGCGGTCGAGCACGATCCGCAGCGCCCGCTGGACATTCGCGGCCGCAGCCTCCAGCGGCTCGATGTTCTGCACGCGCAACTTCAGCGTTTCACCGTCGCGCTCGGCCTCGACCGACAGCAGCACCGCGGTTCCCGCTGTCAGTAGCTCGCGCGACCGCGCCAGCGTCTCGGAAAAGATCACCGCTTCGAACTGACCGCTCGCATCGGTGAACATTGCGAACGCAAATTTATTCCCTTTCGCAGAGCGCCGTTCGCGCGCCGAGACGACGATTGCCGCGAGGCGGCCCGCGGCGACGGTCAGGCCGCCGTGCTGCTCGAAGTCGACGAAGCGACTGACGCCGAGTTTGCCGAGGACGTTCGCATAGGCATCGAGCGGGTGCCCCGACAGATAAAAGCCGACGGCGCCGAACTCGTGCTGCAGCCGTTCGATCGGCGTCCACGCCTTTGTCGTCTTGAAGTTCAGCACGACCGGTGCGGCCTCGCTCTGCATCCCACCGAGCAGGCTGCCTTGCCCGAACTGCTCGTCGTCAGCCCTGCTTCCGGCTTCGCGAAGGATCTGCTCCACATTCGCGTGGACGAGTGCCCGGTTGCGTTCGAAGGTGTCGAACGCGCCACCGGCTGCCAGCGTTTCGAGCCCGCGCTTGTTGAGCGCTTTGGCGTTCAGGCGCGCGGCGAAATCGGCGAGCGATGTGAACGGGCCCTTCGTTGTCCTGCTCTCGACAATCGTCTCGACAGCACCGCGGCCGATGTTCTTGAGGCCTGCCAACGCATAGCGGATCGCGCCGCGTTGTTCCGTACCCGCTTTGGCATCGGAGCCCTGCACTAAGGCTTTGCTTGCCTTTGGAAGCTCGACAGAGAACTCGACGAGCGAGGTGTTCACGCACGGCGGATGGACGGCGATGCCCGCCTTGCGCGCTTCGGACGCGAACATGGCGAGTTTGTCGGTGTTCGCCATGTCGAGCGTCATCGACGCCGCGAGGAATTCCTCGCGATAGTTCGCCTTCAGATACGCCGTATGGTAGCTGACCAGCGCATAGGCCGCCGCGTGGCTCTTGTTGAAGCCGTACCCCGCGAATTTGTCGACCAGCTCGAAGATGTACTTGGCGTCGTCTCTCTTGACGCCCTTCGCCGTCGCACCTTCGACGAATTTAGCCTGATGGCTGGCCATCTCGGCCTTGTCTTTCTTGCCCATCGCGCGGCGCAGCAGGTCGGCTTGGCCGAGCGTGTAGCCGCCCATCACCTGAGCGATCTGGATGACCTGCTCCTGGTAGATGATGACGCCGTAGGTTTCTGCGAGGATGCCTTCCAGCATCGGGTGCAGACAGTCGACCGGCTCGTCGCCGTGCTTGCGGTGGATGTAGGTCGGGATGTTGTCCATCGGGCCCGGGCGGTAGAGCGCGACCATGGCGATGATGTCGCCGAAGCGGTCCGGCTTGAGTCGTTTGAGGCTCTCGCGCATGCCCGTGCTTTCGAGCTGGAACACGCCCGCCGTATCGGCTTTCGCGAGCAGCTCGTAACTTTTCGTGTTGTCGAGTGGCAGGGCCGCGAGATCGATGCCGACGCCGCGTCCGGTCTTGATCAGTTCCAGCGCCTTCTGGAGCACCGTCAGCGTCTTCAGTCCCAGGAAGTCGAATTTGACGAGCCCGGCGGCCTCGACAAGCTTCCAGTTGAACTGCGTGACCGGCATGCTCGACTTGGGATCGCGGTAGAGCGGCACCAGCTCATCAAGCGGCCGGTCGCCGATGACCATGCCCGCCGCGTGCGTCGAGGCGTGACGATAGAGTCCTTCGAGCTTCTGAGCGATTTCGAGCAGCCGCGCGACGATCGGATCCTCGTCTCGCGCTTCCTGCAACTTCGGCTCGCTCTCGATCGCCTCGGGGAGCGTCACCGGATTGGCAGGATTGTTCGGAACCAGTTTGCACAGCCGGTCGACCTGCCCGTAAGGCATCTGCAGCACGCGGCCGACGTCGCGCAGCACCGCGCGCGCCTGCAACTTGCCGTGCGTGATGATTTGGGCGACGCGATCGTGGCCGTATTTGTCCTGGACGTAGCGGATCGTCTCGTCGCGGCGGTCCTGGCAGAAGTCGATGTCGAAGTCCGGCATCGACACGCGTTCGGGATTGAGGAAGCGTTCGAACAGCAGCCCGAACGCCAGTGGATCGAGATCGGTGATGGTCAGAGACCACGCGACCAGCGAGCCGGCGCCGGAGCCGCGGCCTGGCCCGACCGGGATGCCGTTTGCCTTCGACCATTGGATGAAGTCGGCGACGATCAGGAAGTAGCCCGGGAATTTCATCGACGTGATGACGTCGATTTCGTAGGCGAGGCGCGCCTCATAGTCGGCGACGGTGAAATTCTCGGCAGGTGGTGCGGCGGCGAGCCGTTTGGCGAGCCCCTCGCGGGCCTGCCGCGCGAGTTCGGCGGCCTCGGCGGCAACGCGGTCTTCTTCGCTGGCGCCGGCGGTCGTCTGGACGAAGCTCGGCAGGATCGGTTTGCGGCCGCGCGGGCGAAAGGCGCAGCGACGCGCGATCTCGACCGTGTGCGCGAGCGCCTCGGGCAGGTCGGCGAACGCCTGGACCATCGCATCGGCGCTCTTGAAATGATGCTCGCGCGTAACGCGACGGCGGTCGTCCTCGTTGAGGTAGCGGCCCTCGGCGATGCACAGGAGTGCGTCGTGCGCGTCGTAGTCGTCGGGCTCGGCGAAGTAGCATTCGTTGGTCGCAACGAGCGGCAGATCATGCTTGTAGGCGAGTTCGATCAGCAGCGGCTCGACCTGCTTTTCGCGCGCCATGCCGTGGCGCTGAATCTCGACATACAACCGATCGCCAAACATCTGCGCGAGCGTATTCAGCCGAGCCGCTGCGACAGGGCCCTGATTGTCCGCGAGCGCGCCATCGATCGGTCCGTCCGGCCCGCCGGTCAACGCGATGAGCCCCTCGGCGTGCGCGGCGACGTGGCTGATCTTGGCGTGCGG
>LNEA01000684.1 GCA_001464855.1 Rhizobiales bacterium Ga0077530 | reverse complement strand
AGCGTCGTTGTCGACTGGTTGGCAACGAGTTCGTCGGCGGGAATGCCGATGGCCGAGCCGTACGGAAATACGTGCGCGTGAAGGTCGATGAGCCCCGGCACCGCAAGCTTACCGGTCGCGGTGAGCGTTCGGTTCGCCCGCGCCGAGGGAATGTCCTCCGCTATGGCTTCGATCAGCCCGAAGCGGATTCCAATATCGCGCTTCCCGCGCAGCCCCTGGCTCGGATCCAGAACCTCCGCGCCCTTGATGAGAAGATCAAATTTGTCGTCTGGCCCCATCGCCGCGCGCACGAGACCCGAGCCGGCCGATAGCGTCGCAACCGCGCCGGCGCCCAACAGGGCGGCGCGCCTGGAAATGCTCGTCATGGCGTCAACTCCCAAACTGCCGTTGGTTGAATCCAACTTGGCGGACGCTATGCTGCGCCTCAATCTCACCGACAACAAGGCGCTTTGCCACGACGGGCGTGGCCATCAGCGTACGCAAGCGCCGGAAGCCATCACATCACGAACACGCCCTTGCCGCTCGTCTGCTTGTCGAACAGCTTATAGGCCTCATCGGCCTGTTCGAGCTTCCAGCGGTGCGTAAAAAGGTCGTCGACCTTGATGCCGCGATCGGCGACGAACGTCGCGCATTCAGCCTGGCCCACCGTCGAGAATGTCCACGATCCGATCAGCGTCACCTGCCGGCGTAGGAGATCCGGGCTGACGTCGAGCGTCACCTGCCCGCCTTCGCCGACGAAGCATGCGCTGCCCCAGGTGCGAACCGACTGCACCGCATGGCGGCGCGCTTCCGGCGACGATGACGCGTCGAGCGTCGCGTGCGCGCCGAGCCCGTGCGTGAGCTGCTTGATGGCGCCGACGACGTCGTTCGTCGTCGCTGGATTGATGGTCACCTCGGCGCCGAAGGCCTTGGCACGCGCCAGGCGCTCATCGCTGACATCGAGCGCGATCACGCGCGCGCCCATGGCCGCCGCAAGTTGCGTGCCCGAGAGACCTACCGGCCCCTGTCCGAAAATGGCGATTGTCTGGTCGCCGGTGAGGCCCAGGCGCTTGAGCGCGCCCCATGCCGTGCCGGTGCCGCACGAAATCGCCGCGCCCGTCTCGAACGACAGCGCATCGGGCAGCGTCACCAGCGTACGGGCGGGCACCTTCATGTAGCGCGCATGGGCGCCATGCCCTGTCGCGCCGTAGATTTCCTTGACCCCTTCGTCGCAGAGCTGCATCCAGCCCGTCGCGCAGTGCGGGCACACTCCACACCCGCGATAATGGTGCACCATCGCCCGCTGGCCGATCCGCGCCTCGCGCTCGCCGACGCCCGCGCCGACGGCGACAACGACGCCACACGGCTCGTGACCGGCGATGACGGCACCCGTGGCGCCGAGACCGAGCTGCTTCGCCGCCTCGCCAGGCGCTGCACGATAGTATTTCAGGTCACTACCGCACATGCCCGAGGCCTTGATCTCGAGGACGACCTCGCCCGGCCCCGGAGTCGGATCATCGAAATCACGAAACTCAACCCGCCGGTCACCGGCAAACACTACAGCCTTCATTGTGCTCGTCTCCCTGATCGCCACGCGTCGTACGGGATGCTGCGCGTAGCTGCGCCGTCCAGATTACCGCGTCACCAGCAATTGTCAGCAGGTGACCGTTGCCCGCGAAAGAGTGCAGACGTGCTCCACTACGGACGCCGGTTGCGCTGATTGCGTCCGGCGTGGCAGGCTCCGCCGTCAAACACAACAGCCGTCACTAGAACGCGGCGGCCCCAGGGAGTTCCACTATGCCCAAGTTTCGCATCCTCACGCCTGCTGGCGCGTCATTCACGGTCGCCGGCGGCGGATACGACTACGAGATGGAGGCACTCGAGGGCCTCGATGCCGAGATCGTCGAATGTCCCGCAACCGCGGAAGGCTTCATAGCTGCCGCGAAGGGCGTCGATGCCGTCTACGCGAAGGCCATGAAATTCACGGCGCTTGGCACCGTCGGTGTCGACTATGTCGATGTCGCCGCCGCCACCGAGAAGGGTATTCCCGTCACCAACTGCCCCGACACGTTCATCGAGGAAGTTGCCGACCACGCAATGATGCTGTTGCTCGCCGCGCACCGTCGCGCGCTCGACCAGGACAAGATGGTGCGCGAAGGCCGCTGGTCTGAGGGGCGGCCACAGGTACTGAAGGTGCCCCGCCTGCAAGGGATGACACTGGGCTTCATCGCGTTCGGCCGCGTTGCGCGCGCGACGGCCTCGCGCGCCAAGGCGTTCGGTTTGCATCTCATGGCGCATGATCCATTCCTCGACGAGTTGTCGATCGCCGCCCACGGCGTCGAGCCGGCGAGCCTGTCCGAAGTCCTGGCGAAATCCGATTTCGTCTCGATGCACCTGCCGGCGACGCCCGAGGCGGTCGGATTCCTCAAGGAGCATCATTTCAAGCAGATGAAAAAGACCGCGATCTTCGTCAACACAGGGCGCGGTCCCACGGTCGTCGAGAGCGGATTGATCAAGGCGCTGCAGGAAGGCTGGATTGCAGGCGCAGGCCTCGACGTGTTCGAGGTCGAGCCGCCGAAGCCCGACAA
>LNEA01000683.1 GCA_001464855.1 Rhizobiales bacterium Ga0077530 | reverse complement strand
TTCGACCGCCAGTCGACCGGCAGCCCCGCCGCGCTGATCCTCGAGTCGATCCTGTCGAGCGGCGGCGTCATCGTGCCGCCCAAGGGCTATCTGAAGGCGGCGGCCGAGCGAGCGCGCAAGCGCGGCATGCTGGTGATCGTCGACGAAGCGCAAACCGGGCTCGGGCGCACGGGGCGCATGTTCGATTGCGAGTACGACGGCATGGTGCCGGATTTCGTCACGCTGTCGAAGACTCTCGGCGCCGGCCTCGCCCTCTCCGCCGTCATCACGACCCCGGAGATCGAAGATAAATGCTTCGAGAAGAAGTTCCATTTCTATACGACGCACGCCTCAGACCCGCTGCCGGCCGCCGTTGGCCTGAAGGTCATCGAGATCATCCTGCGTGATCGGCTGGCGGATCGTGCGCGCGCCGCCGGCGAACGCCTCAAGGCGGGATTCGACAGCCTCATGCAGCGCTATGAGGTCATCGGCGACGTGCGCGGGCGCGGACTGATGATGGGCGTCGAGCTGGTCAAGGATCGGCGAAGCAAGGCGCCCGATCCCGAACTGGCGGGGCGCATCATGGCCCGGTGCCTGGAACTCGGCATGTCGACGAGCGTGGTGCGCGGCGGCTGGGGCATCTTCCGCATCGCGCCGCCGATCACGATCACCGATGAGGAGATCGATCTCGGTCTGACGATCTTTGCGCAAGCTTTCCAGGAATGCACCTGAAGGTAGGCGAGCGGTTCAGGCCAACTTGGCGGCGCGTGGCATCAGATGATTGAACGCGAGCGCCGCGCCGAGCAGGAGCAGCGAACTCACGGCGATGGGCCAGATCGCGAACCCGTATCCGGCCGCCTGGATCGACGGGCCGCCGAGAACGGCCGTCAGCGCGACCGCGCCGCCGGGGGGATGCAGGCAGCCGAGCGCCATCATCACGCCAATGGCGATGCCGCAGGCGATCGCCGCCGCGACGATGGGATCGGCAATCATGCCAGCGACGGTGACGCCGACCAGGGCGGAGATCGTATTGCCGCCGATGCAGCACCACGGGCGCGCGAGTGGGCTGTGGGGCGCTGCGAATAGCAACACCGTCGACGCTCCGAGCGGCGCGACGAGCGCCGGCAGCCGGTGATCAGAAGGCCAACGATGGCACCCAGGCTAATCCGGATTTCCTCGCTACGTGCTGCCACGACGCGGGCGATATGAGCTTTCGCTAGGTTGAGCATCCCCAATCCCCTTTGGCTGCGGCATCTCGGATCGTGCCGCTTCCAAATAAATAATCATCGTTCAGATACATGGAAGATGAGGGAATGGTGATCGACGTTCAAAAAATTGTGAGGCGTGGGGGTATGGCCTACCCGGGCAGCCAGGGTCTGGCACAGGCCGGCCTGAAGGCCGCCTGCGGGCGGGGAAGCGCGATGCGGTCGCAGCTAGCGCCTCGGCAACAAAAATGGCCGCCCCAAGGGGCGGCCATCGTCGAGGCGCTGAGAATTCCAACCGCGATCTTGCCGGTGCGACGGTCTTCCTGCGTGTCGAAGGTGACCTTCTGGCCTTCGCGCAGCCCGCGGATGCCAGCGCGCTCGAGCGCGGTCGCATGGACGAACACGTCCTTGCCGCCGTCATCCGGCTGGATGAAGCCGAAGCCCTTTTGGTCGTTGTAGAATTTCACTGTGCCAGCTTGCATTGTATAAGTCTTTCGCTTGTGCAGATATGGTTCCCCCACGCCGATCGCGTGATGGTCGCCGTTCGTCGATTTTTGGAGGTGTCTGAGTCGCGCGCCCAATTTTTTGGGGCAGACGGCCTGAACGTCTGGCCAAAACCGATATCGCGACGTAGCACGCGCCGGCCGGTGATGCAAATACATAAATCCCTGATTGCGATCGCGTTGCCGTGATGTGTCAGCTAATCCGAGCTTTGCGCCGCCGATCGAGCCTGACGCCGCGAGGCGAAATGCTTCCGCTTCGAGCTGCAGTCGATCATTGAGATCGAGCCGCAGAACAAAGAAGGCGTTGGCGTCACCTCGTACACGCTGAAGCGGCACGCTCCGTTATGTTTTGACGCCCATAATAGAGGCCGAGACAGCCCGCGGATCGCGGTTCGGCCAGCGGCCACTCTCTACTGTCGATAGGAAGTCAGCGACGATCCGGTTGTATTCGCCGGGGTCCTCGAGATTGATCGCATGGCCGGCGTTGGGCATGACGACGAGCGCCGACGAGGCGATGTTCTGCTTCATCAGGATACCCGGCATCAGGCACGGCCAGTCCTCGTCGCCGGTGATGATCAGAGTCGGCACCGTGAGCTTCTTCATCTCGCCAACGAGGGCATAGAGCGAGGGACGCTCGCGCTGGACGCCGAGCTGCGTGTTTGCGGAGCCGAGCGCCGAATGCTCGCCGAGCATTCGCTTGAACTCAGCAAAGCCACGGGCATCCTTGTTCTCGAACTGCACCCGCGTCGGACCGTGCGCATAGGTCTCGGCGAATTTGGCCATGCCGTCGGTTGAGAGCATTTTGGCGATCGCGTCGGCTTCGGCCTGGAACCGCTCGCGCTGATCGAGTTCGGCACCGTAGCCACAGCCGCCGACGCACAAAGAGCGCGCGCGAGAGGGATGGCGGAAGCCGAAATGCAAGGTCGCGAAGCCGCCCATCGAGAGGCCAACGACATGTGCGGTCTCGGCGCCCACGGCGTCGAGCACAGCCTTGATGTCGTCGGCGGCGCGCGCCTGGGAATAGGAGCTTGGCTTCTCCGGCACATCGGAAGGGGG
>LNEA01000682.1 GCA_001464855.1 Rhizobiales bacterium Ga0077530 | reverse complement strand
AATCTCGATGGTCGAGAGTTCGGCGCCGCCGGTATCGAGCCGCGGGATGATCTGGAGTATGGTCGGCGCCTGTTCGGCCATGCGGTCGGGTCGCTGCGCGAAAGAGAGCGAGCCAACGGCTCGGAGATAGGGGTTATAGGATGGCGGAGGCGAAACCACAATTTCTGAGCGTCGGTCCCGGGGACAGTGGAGGACCAGCAGGTTCGGTGGAGCGCCGCATCGCGTATCTCGCCGATCGGGGCGGGCCGGGCAAGACGCCGGGCGTCATGTGGCTTTCCGGGTTGAAGTCGGAGATGACCAGTACGAAGGCGTCGGTGATCGCGACCTGGGCCGCGGACCATGGACTACACTGCACCCGCTTCGATTATTCAGGCCATGGCCAATCGCCCGGTCGTTTCGAGGACGGCACGATCGGCGCGTGGCTCGCCGAGGCGCTCGCCGTTTTCCGCGAGATCACGACGGGTCCGCAGATCCTGATCGGCTCGAGCATGGGTGGCTATATTGCGCTGCTGCTGCTGCGGGCGCTGATGAAGAATCACCCGCGTGATGCCGAGCGCATCACCGCGCTGCTGCTGATCGCGCCGGCCTGGGACATGACCGAGCGGCTGATGTGGGCGCGGTTTCCTGAGGCTACCCGGCGCGAGATCATGGAGACGGGCGTCTATCTTCGGCCGTCGAAGTACGGCGATGGCGACTATGCGATCTCGCGGCGCCTGATCGAGGACGGACGGAACCACCTGATCGGAGACGCGCCGTTCGATCCCGGCCGGCCGATCCATGTGCTGCACGGGCAGCTCGATCCCGACGTGCCGTGGGAGCACACGCTCGATCTCGTTGCGCATCTTTCCGGCGATCACGTGCGCGTCACAGCGGTGCCCGACGGCGAGCATCGGCTGTCGCGGCCCGAGGATCTCGCGCTGATGATCCGCGTGCTCGAAGATCTCGCGGGAATGGGCCGCGAGTCGTGAGCTACCAACGGCCCCGCGTCGGCGCCATGGCCGAACGCGGATCGTCGCCAGGGCCGCTGTCGGCGGTCACGCCAAACAGGTCGACGGGCAGGCGCGCGGCAACGGATTCAGGGATCACCCACATCGTATAGCCGTCGCCTTTGATGGCGCCCGTGCAGGCGAGCCGTCCAGGCGTGCCCCGGCACGTCGACAGCGTCTCGACAGTTTCGGGCGAGCGGCGGTCATGACGCAGGATGCGGATGTCGACCGGCTGGACCTCGGCCGGCAGCGCACCGATCTCGACGTCGCGGAACACGCACGTGTACGCGTGATTGCATGCACCGGCGCGACGGC
>LNEA01000681.1 GCA_001464855.1 Rhizobiales bacterium Ga0077530 | reverse complement strand
TCCACCGACACGGCGCAGCGCATCTACGACCATTTTCACGAGCGGGATCGGTAGCGCATCATGATCCGCTGTCGCGCTCTTCCTGTGCTGGCGCTCGCTCTCGTCGCAGCTATGTCGCCAACGCGTGCTGACGCCGAACCCGCGCAGCGCATCGTGTCGCTCAACCTGTGTACCGACCAGATTCTGATCGACCTCGTGCCGGCTCATCGCATCCGAGCGCTGAGCCACGTCGCCGCCGACGCCGCATCGTCGTCCATCGCCGATCGAGCCGCAGCTTTCACCCGCATCCGCGGCGATGCCGAGGAAGTACTCGCTCTCGATCCCGATCTGATCGTGACGACTGAATTTTCGACGCCGACGACGGTGTCGCTGCTCGAACGCCTAGGCCGGCGCGTCGTGAAAATCCCGTTCTCCCATGACCTCGATGGCGTTCGCACCGCAGTGGCACGGATCGCCGAAGCCGTCGGCGCGATCGACACCGGGAAGTCCATCATTGCAAATCTCGACCGGCGACTCGCGACGCTTGCGAGCACGCCGCACGTTGGCCCAGTCCCCACCGCCGTCATCTACCAGGTCAACAGTCTCGTCTCGGGCGCCGGTACTTCGCAACTTGGCGCCAGAACTGAGCCTCGATCCCGGCGGTCGCGTGGCGCTGGAGGCCATCGTCGCGCATCCACCTGATCTGCTCGTGCTGTCGGGTCCAAGCGGCGAATACCGCACTGTGGTTGCCGACAACCTCACGCATCCCGCGCTCGCGGCGGTGATGCGGCAGCGTGCGACGCTTGTCGTGCCTTGGCGGCACTGGCTGTGCGGCACGCCCTACATCGCCGATGCAATCGAAGCGCTGGTCGCCGCCCGCCGTCGCCTCGCATCGGGAAAGCCGCCCGCATGAACCGAACGGGCCGGTTCCCCTACATCATCCCTGCGCTCGCCACGATCACGGTGGTGCTCGCGCTCGCCTCGCTGATGATTGGCCCGACGGGCGTCGGGCTCGGCGGGAATCCCGAGGCGCGCTGGCTGATCCTTTCCGAGATCCGGTTGCCGCGCACGCTGCTTGGCTTGCTGATCGGCAGCGCGCTCGGACTCTCAGGGGCGGCGCTGCAGGGCTATCTGCGCAATCCGCTGGCGGAGCCCGGCGTCATCGGCATCTCCGGCGGCGCCGGCCTTGGTGCGGTGCTGGCGATCCACTCGGGATTTGCCGGCGCGCTCGCGATTGGC
>LNEA01000680.1 GCA_001464855.1 Rhizobiales bacterium Ga0077530 | reverse complement strand
GCAGCATGGAGAACGCCGTAGGCGAAGCTCAATCCTGCGAGAACCAGCGTCGCGTACCACGGATCACCGGTACGGATGTCGCGCACCGCGGCCGCGAGGCGGCGATTGATGTCGGCTTGCTTGGCTATCAGCCACGCCGCAGCCTGCGCGAAGATACCGGCGGATGGCTCGGTGGCCTGCGGCTGCTGCGGCAGGAAGCTGCGCGGCGCTGTCGTTTGCGCGAGCGAGTGCGGCGCGGAGACGGCGAGCGCCGGCAGGAAAAGCGCCGCCAATAGTATGGCGCGAACGAGAACCGGCCAGGACAGGAGCCGGCAGCGCCCGATGCAGGTGATCATGAGCGGGGCCCACACGAGATCGAGGTCGGCCGGCCGAAACGGTTTGCAACCGATCCGCCACCGAACTGTTGAGCGAAAGCATCGCCGAGGCGCCCCAAGTCGGCGGCAGGGTTGGGCTCAGCGCCAGGGGCCGGCGGATCGCCGGCAGGATTGGATTGCGGTGCGGCTGCCGGCGGCGTCGCGGTCTCCGGCGTCGGCTCCGTCGCGGCGGTCGCGATTTTGCATTCCGTCGGTGCGCCCGGACCGAGCACGACCGCGTCCTTCGCCGCGGGCTCGAGGGCGATGAAGAAGCTCGGATCGAGGATCGCGAAACTGAAGCCCGGCGCGTCGGCGAGAACCGGCTGCGCCAGCGGCAGCGTGAAATGGAGGCTCAGCACCTTCGTCGGTGCGGACGGGGCAGCGGCCTTTCCTTTGGCGGCGTCCGGCGCCTTGCCCGTGTCCGACGACGGGCCGAAGGCCCAGGCCCACAACCGGCTGAAAAATCCCGGTTCGGACGGCGGCGGCGTGCCCGCAGCTTTGGTGTCGCGTGCGTCCGCTTCTGCGGCCTCCTTGGCCACCTCCTCGTCGGTCATGTCGCTGACCTGCGATTGCGACGCTGGCCCCTCGGCATGCTCGAGGTAGAAGTCCGTCGGCGTCTGGAACTTGAGGGCTTCGCCACCGAGTTTGACGACCGTGAAGTAGTCGAACTCCTTGAGGCCGTCGATGTTGACCTTGGCCAGCTCAGCGAGTTCGCTGCGGTCGTAGATACCGTCGTTGTTGGTATCGAGGCCCTGCAGCGCCATCGCGGAGTAAAAATCGTCGAACGACCATTTTTGCCGGAGGCCGACGACGGTGCCATTCTCGTAAAGCACCGTGGTCTGCGTCGTCACCCAGACGTGCGGATGGGCCGTGGCGGGCGCGGCGCTCAGCACAGCGACGCCGAGCATCGCCGCCGCCGAGGCAATCGCTCCCGCGATCGTCGCCCTTCTTCCGCTCCGCGCGCCGATCATCCGCTCTCCAGCCCCTGGCCACCGTCTACAAGCGCGGCGCCTGATCTCAGTCGAAACAACAGGATACCTGCTTTTCGGCCGCGCTCAAAGCGCACCGGTCGCCGCCTCCACTCGTATTGAGGATTGAGCCGAGATTATGGTGGCGGGGTCAGGCGTCCACCACGGCATCGAGCGTGCCATCACGCATTCGGCGGGCGGCAGCGCGGCACCAGTTCGCGAGCACCATTTCGAGGTCGTCCGGCTCGAACGGCTTGGCGAGGTAGTCGTCCATGCCGCCGTCGAGGCAGCGCTGGCGGTCTTCGCTGAAGGCGTTGGCGGTCAACGCGATGATCGGCGGGCGTTGCCGCCCGGCCTCTTCGAACATGGATGCAATCATTCCCGTGGCTTCGAGCCCGTCGACCTCCGGCATCAGCACGTCCATCAGGACCAGGTCGAAGGGTCGAGCGCCATTGTCGAGTGTCGCGCGCAGCGCCTCGACCGCCGCACGTCCGTTGGTCGCGCGCTCGACGGAGCACCCGCAACGCTCGATCATCCGGGCCGCCAGGAGCGCGTTGATGTCGTTGTCCTCGGCCAACAGCACGTGTGCGGCGGCGCGATCTGGCTCGACGGTGCCCGGCGTCGGTGCCGTGCCGGCCGTGGTTGGAGATGTCGACGACGAGCCACCGATGCGCTCCATGACTTGCGTCACGATTGACGACGGCCGCACCGGCCGCACGAGATAGGCGTCGAATCCGCTCGCCTTGAACGCTGGCAGCGACAGTCGACTGCTCGGTTCGATCAGCACGACGCCGCGAACGGCGCTCTTGTCACCTTGGCGTAGCGTTTCCAGCAGATGGCGTGCCGCATCGACACCGCTTTCGCCGCCAACCAGGAGGGTGCTGAACGGTCGAGCCGGCGCCCTCGGGCCGCGCATCAACCGAAGCGCGTCGCTGACGCTGGTCTCGATCGCTTCAAAGCCGAGAGAGCGCAGGACCTCGGCCACGACGCGGCGCTCGACCGGGCCGTCGAGAGCGACGAGGACGAGTTGCTGCGGTTCGGCTCGCGTCGGGATGTCGAGGACGGGACGGCTCTTCGCCTTGACGCCCACGCGAAGGGTGAGCGTGAACGTCGAGCCGATGCCGACCGCGCTCGTCACCGCGATGTCGCCTTCCATGCCGCGCGCGAGCCGCCGGGAAATCGCAAGGCCGAGCCCGGTGCCGCCGCGCTGACGCCTCAGCGCCTCGTCGGTTTGCTCGAACTCGCTGAACAAGGTTGGGATCGCGCGTTCCGCGATGCCGAGGCCGGTGTCGGTGACGCGGATCGAAACGATCGCCGCTGTGCCTGACGGATCGATCTCGCCGCCGACGCGAACCGCGATGCCGCCCTGGTCCGTGAACTTGATTGCATTGCCGATCAGGTTCAGCAAAATCTGGCGCAACCGCATCGCATCGCCGATCACCACCTTCGGCAACGAGGGCTCGATCCACCAGGCGAGGTCGAGCTTCTTTTCGCTCGCTTTGGGCTGCAGCAACTCGACGGCGGCCTCGATACACTTGTCGAGTTCGAAGGGGTCCGCCGTGATCTCGAGTTTCCCGGCTTCGATGCGCGAGAAGTCCAGAATTTCGTCGATCAAGGACAGCAGCGTGCGCGCCGACTGTTCGACGGCGCGGGTGTAGGTCTTCTGTTCGGCGCTGAGTGCGGTTTCGGCGAGCAGTGCCGACATGCCGAGGATGCCGTTCATTGGCGTGCGGATTTCATGGCTCATGGCGGCAAGAAAACGCGACTTGGCGCGGTTCGCCGTTTCCGCCGCGTCGCGCGCCGTCGCCAGCTCCTGCTCGATTCGGCGCTGATCGGTGATGTCACGGCCGACCCGCTGAATCTCGACGTCGCTACCGTCGATCGTCAGCGCGTTAAGCTGCTCGAACACGAACCACCGGGGGCCCTTGGGCGTCAGCAAGCGGAGTTCGAAGCCCTGTGTCGGCGACGAGTCGGGCGATGGCCAATCCCCGCCCTCTATGACGACAGGTGCGAAGTTCGAGCCCAGTACATCGTCGGCGTCCAGGCCGAACGTCCGGCAGAAAGAGCGGTTGACGAAGGTCAACCGACCATCGGAATCGGTACGGCTGATGATGTGGCTCTGGCGGTCGAGCAGGTCGCGGTAGCGCGCCTCGTTGTCGCGAAGTTCCCATTCCAGATCCTTGAGCCGCTCGAGGCTCGGATCGTGGCGGTCGGTCACGGCGGTATTGAGCCGGGCTTGGCGTTCCTTGTCGCGCACCGCCCGCGCGGCAATGCGTTCGGCGACGCCGGGGCGCTGAAGGAGCCGCGCGAGGCGCCGCAGCACGATCGTGCCGTCGCGCACGGCGAACAGAGGCTGGCCGTCACGTGATTTCCCACGCCGCCGGCCCTCGGCCGGCACGGGCTCTCCCTCGGACGATGGCGGAGCCTCGTCGTTCTTGATATTGCGGCTGGGCACCGGACGCATACTCCACGGATCCCCGTCTTGCCCTGATCCAACCACACGGCCGTTGATGAAGGATTACGAGCTTGGGGTAGAGTAAATGCCGCGTTAAGAACGGGTGCGTCCGGTAGATCGGGCCAACAATGCAATCGTCTGAGGAGGACGCAGATGGGGCCGCTGAAAGGTGTCCGTATCATCGAGATGGCCGGGATTGGCCCGGCGCCGTTCTGCGGCATGATGCTGTCGGATATGGGAGCGGAGGTGATCCGGGTCGACCGCTCGGATGGCGCCGATCTCGGGCTCCCCGGTCGCGAGCCCCGTTTCGAGGTGCTGCACCGTGGGCGCCAGTCGGTGGCGGTCGATGTGAAAAC
Organism: Rhizobiales bacterium Ga0077530; assembly: GCA_001464855.1. Classification (GTDB taxonomy): domain Bacteria; phylum Pseudomonadota; class Alphaproteobacteria; order Rhizobiales; family Hyphomicrobiaceae. Next base: position 291 of record LNEA01000680.1, on the reverse strand, counting down.
CGAGGCCGGGCGCGAGATCGTCCGCCGGCTCGTCAAGGACGCCGACGCGCTGATCGAGGGCTTTCGGCCCGGCGTCATGGAACGCCTCGGACTCGGACCCAACGATTTAGCGGAGATCAATCCGCGGCTGGTCTTCGGGCGCATGACCGGCTTCGGCCAGGACGGCCCGATGGCGCCGCGCGCCGGCCACGATATCAACTACATCGCGCTTACCGGCGCCCTCCACGCGATCGGCCACAAGGACGGGCCGCCGCTGCCACCGCTCAACCTGATCGGTGACTACGGCGGCGG
>LNEA01000679.1 GCA_001464855.1 Rhizobiales bacterium Ga0077530 | reverse complement strand
CTCATGGCCGCCATCTATGGCTTCCTCGGCAGCGGCATGTGGCGCGACGAACGCGGTGTCAACATCCTCGATTCCGGCGCGCCCTGGTACAATGTCTACGAGACCAAGGACGGCAAATGGGTCTCGATCGGCTCGATCGAAAAGCGCTTCTACGCCGACCTTCTGGAGCGCCTCGGCATCGCCAATGAAGATCTGCCCAAGCAACACGACCGCGCCGGTTGGCCGACACTCGCCAAGCGCTTTGCGGCGGTGTTCAAGTCGCGGACCCGAGACGAGTGGTCGGCGATTTTTGCCGACAGCGACGCTTGTTTCGCGCCGGTGCTCGCCATGAACGAGGTCGCCACCCATCCGCACAACGCCGCCCGCTCGACATTTTGCGAGCGTGACGGCGTGTTGCAACCGTCGCCGGCTCCGCGGTTCAGCCGCACGCCCGAAGCGATCCGTGGCCCGGCTCGGCCCGCC
>LNEA01000678.1 GCA_001464855.1 Rhizobiales bacterium Ga0077530 | reverse complement strand
ACGGCGATGATGCGTCCGGCACCGGCGACGATCGCGCCGAGCAGGCACGAGAGACCGACGCCGCCGAGGCCGACCACGGCCACCGTCTCGCCCGCTTTCACATCCGCCGTGTTGACCGCCGCGCCGACGCCCGTGACCACGGCGCAGCCGAACAACGCCGCATCATGCATCGGTACGTCCGATGGGATCTTCTGCACCGAGTTGCGCGGCACCACGGCGTATTCGGCGAAGCAAGACAGGCCCGAGTTATGCGCAATCGATTGGCCGTTGAGACTCAGGCGGCGCCCGCCTGTCGCGAGGTCACCCTTCTGGCGCGCCGCGTTGAAGGTGGTGCACAAGTTCGGCCGCTGCGAGATGCACTGGCGGCAATGGCCACAACTCGGCGCGAAAATGAAAACGACGGAGTCGCCGACCTTGATGTCAGTGACACCGGCACCGACTTCCTCGACGACGCCCGCGCCCTCATGGCCGACGACCATCGGCAACGGTCGTGGCCGCACGCCCTCGATCGTCGAAAGGTCAGAATGGCAGAGGCCCGCAGCCTTGACCTTGACCAGCACCTCGCCCGCGCGTGGCCCTTCGAGGTCGAGCGTCTCGATCCGCAGCGGCTTGCTCTGCGCATACGGGCGCGGCAGGCCCTGCTCAAAAAGGACGGCGCCTCGCATTTTCATCGGTTCTGCTCCTCCCGGCACGTTTGCGCGCACGTTAGACGACTTGTCGCGTTTTCGCGAGATGCAGGGACGCCATGCCGCGATGCGCCACGGGCGACCCTTACACGTCGATCAGATCTCGGTCACTTCCCCCGGCCGCATTGCCCGGAACCGATCGGCCGAGACGCCGCGTTGCCGCAGCGCTTCGGCCAGCGCCGCGGGCGGCGCTTCCCGTGCCTCGGTCGTCAGTTGGAAGGTGCCCCAGTGGTGCCCGAGCGCAGCCTCGGCGCCGCAGAGCTGGAACGCCTGCGCCGCGTCGTCCGGGTTCATGTGCTGGCTTTTCATGAACCAGCGCGGCTCATAAGCGCCGATCGGCAACAGCGCCATGCGGATACCGGGATGGCGCTCGCCGACGCGACGGAACGTGCGCCCGTCGCCGAACCCGCTGTCGCCGACCGCGTAGATTTTGCCAGCGGGAGTCTCGATGACAAAACTGGCCCACAGCGCATGGCGGCGATCGCGGGCGCCACGCGCCGACCAGTGTTGCGTTGGCTCGGCGTAAACCGCAATGCCACCGTCGAGCGGCGTGCGGTCGCCCCAATCAACGGCCGTTGCCTCGATGCCGGGAATGCCGTCGCGCATGATCGTATCGTTGCCGAGCGGCGTGATGATGCGCGGGCGGTCGCGAGCCCACAGCCGCGCGAGCGTCGGGATATCGAGGTGATCGTAGTGATTGTGGGTCACCAGCACGGCATGGATGCGCGGCAGACTGTCGAATGGGATGCCCGGCGCGCTGCACCGCAT